>JALNXZ010000072.1 GCA_023230125.1 Bacteroidales bacterium
ACTTTTTGTTAAACTCAGACCCAGTGCAAACTTGCTATCAACTGTTTGAGCATTTAAACATTGGAATGTCAACACCAATCCCCAATAAAGCAAATGACCTTTTTTCATGATTTAATGGATTAGATTTATAAAGACCTACAGAAAAGAATATTGTCAAAATTGAAAGAAATGAAAAGTGCCGGTATTCATCTATGCTTGATTGTTTATTTGCCAAATCGTCTGCGTTAGATAACACAAATAAAGTGTAATTTTAATCAAAGAACAATTTTTTTGCTGTTTTTGTTCAGAAACGGATGATGCTCTGTGGTAAAAGGAGAAGGGGCAGGGGCCGGAAATTATTTATATTTGTTGTAAGAAACAACGTCTTCAAAATTTTTCCGCTTTTTTACCCTGGTCGGTTGTTTAGAGTATCCCAATGTGATGGCAAGCAATACGCGCTTTGAAGACGGAATATCGAGCAGCTGTTTCACTTTCTTTTCATCGAACCATCCGACAATGCAACTGCCAAGACCTTGCTCTGCGGCTGCAAGTGTTATATGGGCTGCAGCTATGCCGAGATCTATGTGCGGAAAGTGTTTATTTTTGATCGTACCGCCTATATTGGAGGTGAAATTGGCCGATTCTTCTACCAGGAAGATATGGACAGGTGCCTGATGTGCAAAAGGATTCATCCCAAAAGCTTTGCTCGAAAGAGCCAAAGCAGCCTGCTTCCTCAATTCCGGATCATCAACCACAATAAAAGACCAAGGTTGCGCATTGCAAGCTGAAGGTGCCAATCGTCCTGCTTCCAATACATATTCCAACTTCTCCCGCTCAACAGTCCGATCCGTATCATAACTCCTGTCGCTCTGCCGACTCTTCACCAACTCCAGAAAAGTATCCATGATTCATCAGATTATATGAGTGAAAATGAAGAGGATTTTATATTTTCCTTTCATTTTAAACGACCTTAGTCGAGTTTGAGAACTGCAAGAAATGCCTTTTGCGGTACTTCTACATTCCCAATTTGCTTCATCCTCTTCTTTCCCTTTTTCTGTTTCTCCAGCAACTTTCGCTTTCTTGTGATATCACCACCATAACACTTTGCCGTAACGTCTTTTCTGACAGCCTTCACTGTTTCTCTGGCAACGATCTTGGCTCCGATAGCAGCCTGTATGGCGATATCAAACTGCTGACGTGGTATCAGCTCCTTCAGCTTTTCACACATTCGGCGTCCAAGCGTTTCTGCATTGCTCACATGGGTAAGGCAGGATAGAGCATCGACCGGTTCACCGTTCAATAGAATATCCAGTTTGGCCAGTTTTGATTCACGGAATCCGTTGGTATGATAGTCAAAGGAAGCATAACCTTTTGATATGCTTTTCAATCGATCATAGAAGTCAATCACAATCTCACCCAAAGGCATGTCAAACAAAATCTCAACACGATTGCCGGAAATGTATTCCTGTTTCACCAACTCACCGCGTTTGCCCAGACAAAGCGTCATGATGTTGCCCAGATAATCGGTGGTGGTAATGACTGAAGCTCTGATATAGGGCTCTTCAATCTTTTCTATCAGTGTAAAGTCAGGAAGACCGGAAGGATTGTGAACATCCAAGATATCACCTTTTTTATTGGTGACTAAATACTGAACGTTGGGCACAGTAGTGATCACATCCATATCAAATTCTCTGTCGAGTCGTTCTTGTACAATTTCCATATGCAGCAGTCCAAGGAACCCACAACGGAATCCGAAACCCAAAGCCAGAGAAGATTCGGGTTGAAAAGTCAGGGAGGCATCGTTCAATTGCAACTTTTCCAGAGAGGAACGAAGATCCTCAAATTCTTCAGGGTCAATGGGATAAACGCCGGCGAAGACCATAGGCTTCACTTCCTGAAATCCTTCAATGGCTTTTATACAAGGCCTTTTTACGTGGGTGATGGTATCGCCGACCTTCACTTCTTTGGAGGTCTTGATGCCGGAAATGATATAGCCGACATCACCGCAACTCAATTCATCGCGGGGAGACATAACCATTTTCAATACCCCGATTTCATCCGCATTATATTCCTTTTTTGTTGCAAAGAACTTGACGAAGTCATTGGTGTGGATGGTACCGTTCAAGATTTTGAAATAGGCTATGATTCCACGAAAAGAATTGAAGACGGAATCAAATATCAAGGCTTGCAGAGGTGCATTAGGATCTCCTTTTGGAGTAGGTACACGATTGATGATGGCTTCCAAAATTTCCGGGATGCCTTCGCCTGTTTTTCCACTGGCTCTTATAATTTCCTCGTGTTTGCAGCCGAGAAGTTCAATGACTTGATCTTCAACTTCTTCAGGCATGGCACTGTCGAGGTCGATTTTATTTAATACAGGGATGATTTCCAAATCATTTTCAATGGCCATGTATAGGTTTGAAATGGTCTGGGCTTGAATTCCCTGAGAAGCGTCAATAATCAGCAAAGCACCTTCACAGGCAGCAATGGAACGAGATACTTCATAGGAAAAATCCACATGCCCCGGGGTGTCAATTAAATTTAAAAGATATTTTTCGCCTTCATGGATATATTCCATCTGAATGGCATGGCTTTTGATAGTGATTCCACGTTCCCTCTCAAGATCCATGTCATCAAGCATTTGGTTCTCAGTGATGGCTATGGTGTGGGTAAATTCCAGCAAACGGTCTGCCAGTGTACTTTTACCATGATCGATGTGAGCAATGATACAGAAATTTCGAATGTGCTTCATTAAGAAAGTCGCATGAGGTTGTTATAGTTTGCAAATTTACAATAATTAGAGGGAAGACAGACTATCTGACTGCGAAATTTTCGTATTTTTGTGGTAAATAAAGTACAAAATATGACGGTTCCCGAGGTTTCTAAACTTTATGAGCGTATTATATATCAAATACTTCATCTCAATCTGAAAGAAGCGTTTTCCAATTTGGGCTATCTGATACAGCTGAATGGATTTGGCATGGCTTATGATCAGTTGACAGAGATGGAAAACAATTATCGCTATATGCTCAAATATAGATTGGAAGGCTATCCTGACCCTGAAAGGGAACAGGTGTCTTTGACTCTTCAGAAAAAGGCATTGGAGCTTACAGATGAGTCTTTTCATCTATGGATGACCAAGAACTCTTCAGATTTCTACTATGATAGAATTCGGATAGACAGAGTCAGCGGCGGTGAATCTTTACCGCAGTTGCTTCAGAATATCAGGCAGTCCGGAGAAAAGCTGATGATGATAGAATTGGTGGAAGATGCTGCATCCAAGACTGTTCAGATGTTGCAGGTGACTCGTTTCAGAGAGCGGGCGGCTGTTGGCATTTTTTACAAAGTTTGGATTTCTGCGTGCTGGAAAAGGTCGGATTTCATAGTGATGGATGACGTGTTTAAGGATCCTGCTTTGTATGATTATGAAAAGTCGCTGATTGTTTCAGCCATTCTTTTGTCTTTGCAGAAACGCATGGATCATGAGAAAGTGATTTTACTGCTAGACTTGTGTTTCCACGAACAGCCTGAAATTTCCCAGCGGGCCTTGGTTGCTCTTGTCTTGTCACTCTATCAATATGATGAACGGCTTGTATTTTATCCGGAAATTATTCAAAGATTGGCTGCTGCTATGGAAAACCAAAAGTTTCAGGAGTCGATGGTCCGGGTTTTTTATCAGTTGATTCGTTCGAAAGATACAGAAAATGTCACAAAACGTATGCAGGAGGAAATCCTTCCGGAAATGACCAAATTCGGATCAACCATTCAAGATAAGTTGCGAAATGGGGAAGGAGAGGATCAGGCTGATGAATTTAACCCGGACTGGAAGCAGATGATGGAAAATACGGACTTTTCAGTAAAGATGCAGGAATTTTCTGATATGCAACTGGAAGGGATTGATGTGTATATGAGTACTTTTTCCGGCCAAAAGAACTATTCGTTTTTTCAGGAAATCTCCAACTGGTTTTTGCCGTTTTATCCGTCACATTCCAGCCTCTCGGAGTTGTTTGAGACGAATCCACAGGAAGGAATCAGTGTGTTGGATGCCGTTCTTAAATCAGATTATTTGTGCTCTTCGGATAAATATTCCTTTTGTTTCAACATCTTACAGATTCCCTCTTCTTACAGAGGTGCCATGTCTACTCAATTAGGGGCGGACAGTGAAGCTTATGAAGAAATCAAGAAAACGGAAATGGGCTTGAATTCACAATTCAAACAGGAACAGGCCTCCAACCGGTATATCCAGGATTTGTACCGTTTCTTTAATCTTTTCAGTAGAAAACATGATTTTATAAACGTTTTTTCTTTACCTCTTGATTTGCACAATACGAAAAGCCTTGGGATTTATCTGAAGTCTGAGAACGCTTTGAGGCGAATCGGTTTGCTCTATTTCAAAAATAAGAATTTTAATCAGGCATTGGCTGTGCTTGACATTTTGCTTGTCATTCATCCGACAGATGCCGAACTACATCAGGAAAAGGGCTACTGCCTGCAACAGCTTAATCAGAAAAGTATGGCCCTTGATGCTTATTTACAAGCAGATTTAATACAACCGGACAGCCTTTGGACGCTTAAGCGTATTGCTGCAAACTATCGAAATCTCAAGAATCCCGTCAAGGCCCTTGAATATTATAAAAGGGCAGAGTCTTTGGATCCTGGCAATATCATTTTGACGCTGAATATTGGTCATTGTTTGGTTGAATTGGAAGATTTTTCCGAAGCATTGAATTACTATTTCAAGGCTGAGCTTTTATCCGAAGGATCTCCCAAGACCTGGAGGCCGATAGCTTGGTGTTCATTCATCTGCAAGAAATATGATCAAGCGGGAAAATATTACGAAAAGATTTTGCAAAACAATCCACAGATCAATGACTATCTGAATGCAGGACATCTTGAATGGTGCAAAGGCTTTCCAAAACAAGCCATGGCGTTGTACAAACGCGGGATTCATGCAACACAGACCCTTGTGCCTGATTTCCTGGAACTTTTCAGAAAAGATGCTGATGAGCTTGTCAGGCAAGGTATCAACCCCGATGATATCATTTCCATACGGGATGAACTTTTATACGAACTTGAAGAATAAAATCCCTATGAGAAAAATTATTTCAGAATTTATTGTTTGCCTATTTTCTTTGTCTGCTTTTGCTGCAGAATCTGATTCATCTGTGGTTTTTAAGGCTTCATTTCTGAAGAATGAGCTTCAAAGTTATGAGATATCCAGAACTTTATATTCATTGCAGAAAAAAGATACGACCTCCTATGAACGTATCTGTTTTAGAGCTGATGTTTACGTCAAAGATTCCACTGAGAATTATAATGTGCTTTTATGGCGATTTTCCAAATTCTCAATCAATACGGATGATCAGCAATTAAAACAATTGATAGAACTGGCAAAACCAGTTGAAATCAGTTGTCGGATATCCAAGCCCGGCGTGTTGATGGAATTTTTGGATGGAGAGAAGGTCTCGACCTGTTTGGAAGAAGCCTTGCCGCAAGTGTTGGCTCCATTTGCAAATCAGCAAGGAAGCATTGCCCATGCCCAGGTTGCCCGTATTTACGATATGCGGGAAACACTTGAAACTTTGATGCTGAGGTCTGTCAATTTATTTCTTCAGGTTTATGGTTTGGGATATACACTTGGTGAAATCGTTGATGTTCCGACAGAAGTGAATAGTCAGTTCACATCAAAACCGATTAAAGGTATTACCCGTAAGAAATTAACCAAAATCGATTCTGACAACCATTTAGCAATCCTATCCTCTGCCACTTTTCTGGACAATAACGAGTTGAAAAGAGCTTTAAAAGAATATCTTCATTTGGATTCGATACCGCAAGGATATTTTAATCAAGAAAATATGGGCAGTGTTGTCATGGATTTAGCCACAAGTTGGCCACTTTGGACTTTTGAACAGCGTGAAACGAAAACAGGCGATAATAAGTATGGAGAATTGGTTGAGATACAATATATCCCGTATGAGAAACCTTCTGTCAAGTGAAAATATTAACAATGAAATCTTAAGTATGCAACGTTTGTAAAATAATATGTTTAAATTTGGTCTGCTTCATGCATCGATAAAAAAAACATTTATATTAAAACAATGAAGTTGCGGTTTTTATTGTTCATCGGCATTATCATATTACCGGTATCTGCACAAAAGTTGGTTTTAAACGTCCATCAAAATTATATTCCTATCATTATTCAAAATGGAGATACTTTGATATCTTCCCTGTCTATAGGAAATCAATGGTTTTTAGATGGAACTGAATTGGAAGGTGAAAACCATCAAATGCTGATTCAGCCAGTATCAGGCAAGTATCTTGTTTGTGTAACTGATACTGTTACAAATTGCTCCAGCTATTCTGAACCATTTGAGATAATCAGTACGTTTGTGCCGATTGTTCGGGCTTCCGATATTGTTTGCAACGTTTATCCAAATCCAAATAACGGAATATTTATGATTACAATAGATTCTGACAAACCAGAAACCATTAATTTAAGTCTCTTCTCTGTTGACGGAAAAATATTTGCAAAACAGCAAACAAAGCATTTGCCAGGCAGACTGGTTATTCAATTTGGAAAGTCAAATCTCTCAATCGGTGTCTATACACTTGAAATAAAATATGGAACAGAAACAATCATCCGGAAATTAATTATTGAATAATCGGCTTTAATTAAAGTCTGTGCTGATAGCCCTTAATTTATCATGAAAAAGATTCTCTTTGGTTTCATTCTTACGTTGTTAGCCACCGGTTATACCTATGCCCAAACTCTATTATTCCATAATGACAGTATTTCTGTTACGGAAGATACTGTTACCTTTCAGGCTGGAAAATTCAGAGGTACCATTCAATGGCAATTTTCTTCCGATGGTCAAGAATGGAATGATCTTTTTGGTAAGACAGACACTTTGCTTAGAATTGGAGCATTTGATGAAGGATATTATCGAGCTGAAATTAAGGAAGAAGCATGTTTTCTGGTTTATTCCGATACGGTGCAGCTAATTCCTGCACCTTGTGTCAATGATATTGTGGAATTTACAGTGACTGTACCTATTTCAGTTGATCCAAACAATATATTTCTGACAATTCCACCATTAAAATACAATAAGAAACTTGTTACTTCTTGGACAATAGATGATAATCTAAGTGTTTGGAATCTTTACTGTGTTATTAATCATAAACCTATAGGAGCCTGGCCAAATTTCCATTTGGGAGATACTGGAGGATCGCCAGGTACAAAAGCTCTTGAATATACAGATGGTGCTGGAATCAAGCATAGATTTGCGATAACAGTAGCTGTATTTGAGTGGCTTCTCATTTTAATGGGAAGAGATGCGCAAGGAGAGGCCCACTGGGTTACTCCTAAAGAACTTAGGATAGCTCAAGACTTTGGGTTTACGACAGCCTTCCATGATGTTCGCACA
>JALNXZ010000073.1 GCA_023230125.1 Bacteroidales bacterium
ATCCTTTCAACGAATTCATCATTTCCAAAACCCCGGCAGCAAGATGGGGGACGACTGCCGACCTTCAAGGCCCAGCCATCTTCCTGGCATCCGATGCTTCTGACTTCGTAAACGGACATATCCTGTACGTTGATGGTGGTATTCTGGCTTATATTGGGAAACAACCTAAATAATATTCTATAAAGAATTAAAACAATTAATAACGGATGTCATCCCTTTAAGGGACGGCGTCCGTTATTTCAAAAATCAGCTAAATGCTTTTTGTATGAAAAATCATCTTTTTCTATTTTTATCCGTGTTACTTTTTGCCTCGTGCAATAGTAAGGTTGAAATCCCTGTTTTCAACAATTCAGAGGTTGACAGAATTGATGAAATGGTTGAAATTTGTCTCTGTGAACTAACCAATTTTGATATTTCAAAATTGGTTGTTTTGGATCCTAATGGTAAGCAAGTACCTTATCAGGTATTGTATAAAGGAGAAGATACCCCACAGGCTCTTATTTTCCCCGTTACTCTAAAGGCAGGAAAAGAATCCGTTTTTATAGTCAAGGAAGGTAAACCTGAACAGTTTACAGCTAAAACGAAGGTGCGCTTTGTCCCTGAACGAAAAGATGATATGTCCTGGGAAAACGACAGAATTGGATTTCGTATGTATGGACCGGCTTTGGCTAATGAAAATCCAAGCAATGGTGTTGACGTATGGCTGAAGAGAACCAGTGAGTTGGTTTTTGATAAATGGTACAAAAACGATATCTCTCAAAAAGCATCCTATCATCAGGATCATGGTGAAGGCCTTGACTGCTATAATGTAGGACATACTTTGGGCTGTGGCGGCATTTGCCCGATCGTCAACGATTCTTTATATATCGGACGTTATTTTGACCGCTATAAGATTCTGGACAATGGGCCACTTCGTTCATCTTTCCTATTGTATTATGATTTTGTGCCTTACGGCAGCAAGAATCTGAAAGCTGAACTTCTGGTCACCATTGACGCAGGGTCATCATTGAATGAAGCTGTTATCAGATATACAGGTGATACCATCAACATTCAACTTGCAGCCGGTATCTTTTTGCAAGATACTGTCCAAACTATTGCGGGAAGTGCAACCCAGGGATACATCGCTTATGCGGAAAACGCCGTTGCAAATGGTACGAAAATTTCTGTTGGACGTCGTTATGAAGGGGTAGTCTTTGATACTCCTGTTGTTGCTGTCAAACAACTTCAAAATCATTTGATCGGAGTATGTAATTATAAGGTCGGTGAACCATTCAGATATTATTTTGGTGCAGGCTGGAATAAATTTGGAATCCAAAAAGATTCTGATTGGTTTGGCTTCTTGTCGGATAAACGTATAGCACTATCGCAACCGCTAAAAGTAAAGATTCTTAAATAGTACGTCGATTTTGATACTTTATTCGGTATTGTCTCCATAAAAAAGCTCTAAGAATTAGTTGTTCTTAGAGCTTTTTTGTGCCAATTATGTTGTCAAGCACTTTCTAATTAACCATTAACCGGCACCGTAAATATAAATTTGCTTCCTTTCTCCAAAATGCTTTCAACGCTTATTGATCCTCCGTTTCGCTGAACAAAATCTTTGCAAAGCACAAGCCCCAAACCCGATCCTTTTTCATTGTTTGTACCATAAGTAGAATGAAACCGGTTATCTGTAAAGAGTTTTTCCGCCATCTCCGGAGACATGCCTACCCCGTTATCTGCAATTTCGACGGCAATAAAACCATTCTGTTCAGATATGCCGATGCTGATTAATCCTCCTGTCCGGGTAAATTTTACAGCATTGGAAAGCAGGTTGCGGATGACCAGATTAATCATGTCATAATCTGCATAAATGGTATATTTTGTTTGAATATCAAACTGAATATCAATTGATTTTTGTCCTGCTGCGCCGGAAAGCAATGAAATGTTTTCGTCGATCAATTCGTTAATGATGATAGCTCTTGGACTATAAACGATATTACTTCGTTGAGACCTTGACCAGTTCAGTAAATTTTCCAGCAAGTAAAAGGTGCTTTTTGACATATCTTTCAATTCATTGAGGAGATTGACCTGCATGTCGGGATTAACCTGTAAATCACTGGTTAAAAGTTCAATAATTTGCATAAAACTGCCAATCGGCCCGCGCAGGTCGTGCGAGATAATGGAAAAAAGCTTGTCCTTGGTAACGAGCAGTTCCTGCAACTGCTCTTCGATTTCTTTCTGTTTGCTGATATCAATATGAGTGCCGATGGCCCGAATGGCCTTATTATCTTTGTCTCTCTCCACCACTTTCCCATGATCCAAGACCCATTTCCATTTGCCGGAACTGTCTTTTAACCTGAACATACTTTCGTAATAATCTGTATCACCTTTTAGGTGATTTTCAAAAATTTCAGTCACTCTGGGGAAATCATCGGGATGGATGAGCTCTTGCCATTTGAAACCCTTATTTTTGAGTCCGTTGGGTTCATAACCAAGCATAGTGGAACAGGTATCGGTAAAGTAAATTTCATTTGTTTGAAGATTCCAATCCCACATCCCTTCTCTTGCTCCACTCAAAGCAAGCCTTAAGCGTAGTTCACTGTTCTGAAATTGATTGAGATATATTTTTCGCTCCAGTGCATTCTTGATATCATTTGTGACTGTTAAGAGCAAACTGATTTCCTCTTCTGTCCAAATTCTATGCTCCAAGCATTCATCAAAGCCTACAAACCCCCAAAGGTGATTTTGTAGATAAAGCGGGTAAACCAAAATAGATTTGACATTCAACGGTTTCAATATATTGATAATGTCCTGAGGCAGTTCCTGGATATTTTCAGAGAAAATACGGCCTTTTTGGCTGATGATCTTCTTCCAGGAGGGTACCTGGTCAAAAGGAAGCATTTGGAGTTCTGCTTTTTTTCCTTCAATCCCTTTATTAATCCATTCATAGGTATTGCTAGTAAATTGTTCATCGGGTGTATTTTCAAAGATATAGACACGACTTACATTTGAATGAAGTCCAACCAGTCTTAGAACCGTATTGATGATGTCATTAAAATCTCCTGGTTTGTTAAGGAGTTGTGCAACATCAACAAGCAGTTTCTGTTGTCGATTGAGGTATTCTAACTTTTCCTCCATTATTTTCATATGAGTGATGTCAGTTGCTGCAGAGAGGAGATACGTGTTTTCTCTGACCTTTATCTCTTCCAATGAGAATAAGCAGACAATCAACTTCCCTGATTTTGCTCTGAGTGTGACTTCACCTTCTGCCCGTCTTTCTTCCTTGAATTTGTTTAGTATTCTTTTGCGCTCTGCTTCATGGTGAAATAAACCAAGTTCTTGAACGCTCTTCCCTGATACATCTTCCAGAGAGTACTCAAGGGCATCCATAAAAGCCCGATTGATATTAAAAATGATACTGGGATCAAAGGTGCTGATAGCCATAATGACTTTTGAACCATTAAATATACCATAAAAGAGCCCTCTGGAAAAATGTTCAGCGGATAAATTGGTGCTGATTGCAGCAATAACATTCTTTTCATTCCACCAACCGATATAAAATTTGGTGTCAACAGGAATTATTTCGTTTGCTTTTGTAATATATGGGTATGGGCTGGACACTATATCTCCTTTTATGGCCATAGGGATCATGATACTTACTTTTTCCTTGTCCTGCGAAGGATAGACGGCAAGTAGGCTCTTCCCCTTCAATTCCTCGGCTGAATAGCTCAATATGGAACTTACGGCGCGGTTTATTTCCATAATATTCCCATCCATGTCCAATATGAATAAGAAATCAAGTTCGTCGTTCAACAACTCTTTAAGCTGGTTTTCAGGAATAAAATTCATATCTTGCTAAATATAAGATTCATAAATAATGACAGAAAGAATGGATGTAAATGTAATAAAATATAGCAGAATCTTTATCGATAGGATCTCTAAAATAGGCAATCAAGTCTTTTCGGAAAGGAATATAGCGGCCAAATTTTTATCTTCATATCCTCAGATGTAGAAAGAATCTTTTATCTTTGTTAAAAATTTTCAAGTGATTTATGAAAAACTCAGCATTAATGAACAAAGCAGCAGATAATATCAGGATATTGGCTGCTTCGATGGTTGAAAAAGCCAAATCAGGTCATCCGGGAGGCGCAATGGGTGGAGCAGATTTTATAAACGTCCTTTTTTCTGAATATTTAGTTTATAATCCGAAAAATCCTGAATGGGAAGGTCGTGACAGATTTTTCTTGGATCCGGGTCATATGTCACCGATGTTATATGCTCAATTGGCTCTTATTGGCAAATTTACACTGGATGAACTAAAACAGTTTCGTCAGTGGGGCAGTTCTACGCCGGGTCACCCTGAAGTTCACTTTGAAAAAGGTATTGAAAACACCTCAGGTCCGTTAGGTCAAGGCCATACTTTTGCAGTAGGAGCAGCTATTGCTGCCAAATTCCTGAAAACGAAGTTCGGAGAACAAATGGGGCAGACAATTTATGCTTACATTTCTGATGGTGGCATCGAAGAAGAAATTTCTCAGGGAGCAGGTCGTTTGGCCGGTCATCTTGGATTGGACAACCTGATCATGTTCTACGATTCCAATGATATCCAGCTCTCTACAGAGACTTGTGCGGTGACAAGCGAAGATACTGCAGTCAAATACAAATCTTGGGGCTGGGAAGTGATGGAAATCAATGGCAACGATTTGGAGCAAATCCGTAAAGCATTGAAGAAAGCCCAGTCTGTTCAGGGAAAGCCAACCCTGATCATCGGTAAAACAGTGATGGGTAAAGGAGCTTTAGCCCCTGACGGAAGCAGTTTTGAAAATAAATGTGCCACACATGGTGCACCGCTCGGTGAATCAGGTGCCAGTTTTGAAAAGAGTATCAAGAATTTGGGTGGAGATCCAGAAGATCCTTTCACCATATTTCCTGAAGTTGCAGAACATTACGCCCAACGCGCCAAAGAGCTTGAAGGTATTATAGCCAAACGTGATGCTGCCAAAGCAGAATGGGCTGTCAGAAATCCGGAAGCCGCTGCCAAAATGGAAAAATGGTTCTCCGGTGCAGCTCCAGAAATTGATTGGACAAAAATTGAACAAAAAGCCGATCAGGCAACCAGAACTGCTTCTGCGACTGTTTTAGGCTATCTCGCACAGAACGTCGAGAATATGATTGTCGCTTCGGCAGACTTGTCAAATTCTGACAAGACTGACGGTTTCCTGAAAAAGACCAAAGCCATAACCAAGGACGATTTCAGCGGAGCATTCCTCCAAGCTGGCGTGTCCGAGCTGACTATGGCTTGCGTTTGTACAGGTATGGGGCTTCACGGAGGTGTGATTCCTGCCTGTGGAACATTCTTCGTTTTTTCAGACTATATGAAACCGGCCATACGTATGGCTGCCCTGATGGAAGTTCCGGTTAAGTTTATCTGGACACACGATGCTTTTCGTGTTGGTGAAGATGGACCAACCCATGAACCTGTGGAACAGGAAGCCCAGATTCGTCTGATGGAAAAGCTCAAGAATCACAGTGGAAATAACTCCATGTTGATACTTCGTCCTGCTGATGTAAATGAATGTACTGTTGCTTATAAGCTGGCGATGGAAAATACCAAAACTCCGACTGGATTTATCTTTAGCCGTCAGAACATCAAAAATTTGCCAGGCAGCAGTTACCAACAGGCCTTACAGGTCTCAAAAGGCGCTTATGTAGTTTCCTGTGACGGAGATCCTGATATTGTTTTACTCGCATCCGGTTCTGAAGTTTCCACCTTGGTGGATGGTGCCGAATTGCTCCGAAAAGACGGTATCAAGGTTCGCATCGTATCCGTACCTTCTGAAGGCCTTTTCCGCAGCCAGTCTGTCGAATACCAGGCCTCAGTTTTGCCGGACGGCGTTAAACGCTTTGGCCTGACAGCTGGTTTGCCCGTCAACTTACAGGGTTTGGTCGGTGAAAATGGTAGCATCTGGGGACTTGAATCCTTTGGATTCTCCGCACCATACAAAGTCTTGGATGAAAAACTGGGATTCACGGGTGAAAATGTATACAAACAAGTCAAGTCAATTCTATAAGATAGTCAGGCTTTATACTTATACAAGAAGCTGTCTCATAAGGGGCCGCTTCTTTTGTTATCAGGGAAATTGTTGTCAATATTTTAATTCCAAATAATTTTCTATATCTTTGCAAACCTAACCAACTAATAAAACTATGAACTCCGATGACGTACCTGTCGCGATATGCAGTGATCATGCCGGTTATGAATTGAAAGAATTTCTATTGGATTGGCTTTCAGCCAATAATATCGAATTTATTAATTTTGGCACTTACTCGCCAGATAATTGTGATTACCCCGATTTTGCACATCCTCTTGCTGAAGCAGTTGAATCTGGTGAAGCACCTCGTGGAATAGCCATTTGTGGCTCTGGTCAAGGTGTTACTATGACCGTAAATAAACATCAAGGAATACGTGGAGCACTTTGTTGGATACCAGAAATGGCAAAACTGGCCAGACAACATAATAACGCCAATGTCTTGTGTCTTCCTGCCCGCTTTATCAGTAAAGAAGACGCTATAAAGGCTGTGGAATTATTCTTTGCGACACCTTTTGAGGGGGGACGTCATCAGAAACGTCTCGATAAAATGACCTTGTGACACTTCATTTATAGGTCTAACTTTCCATTACATGAATACACTCTGGCTCCAAAGATGGCACTTCCAATGCGAATCATAGTGCTCCCTTCTTCAATAGCTATTTGATAGTCGTCAGACATGCCCATGGACAACTCGCAGAAAGCGGATTCATCCATGAAAAAATTCTTTTTGAAATACTCAAAGCTGATTCTTAGACATTTGAATTCAGAGCGTATTTGGGCCGTATTTTCTGTCAGTGTTGCCATACCCATCAATCCACAAATCCGAATGAATCTCAAATCTTTCAGATAACCATTTGACAGGATATCCCTGCATTCGTCAAAACTAAAACCGAATTTGCTTTCTTCTTGTGCAATGTGCATCTGAAGCAGACAAGGAATGATTCTGCTTGCTTTTTCAGCCTCCTTGTTGATTTCTTTCAACAATTTGAGGCTGTCCACACCGTGAATCAAAGAGACGAATGGTACAATCTGCTTAATCTTGTTGGTTTGCAGATGCCCGATAAAATGCCATTCGATGTCATTTGGACACAATGGTTGTTTCTCACAGAGCTCTTGAACCCTGTTTTCTCCAAAAATACGCTGACCAGCCTGATAAGCTTCCAATATGGCCTCAACCGGTTGGAATTTCGATACGGCCACCAGACGGGTGCCGGTTGGCAGTTCACTGTTTATACGATAAATGTTTTCAGAAACAGACATGATAAAAAAATATTATTGTTCAGGAATATGATCCTCT
>JALNXZ010000074.1 GCA_023230125.1 Bacteroidales bacterium
CACTTGAAGCGGAAAGATATCTTTCAGCCAATAAATTATAGAAAATATTTGGGGCGAAGTTTGCAGATTTAAAACAGTTTGCCTACTTTTGCACCTCGATTCGTCAAGGTCAACAAGCGGCACTGTCTATGGCATCCCACCTTACGGAGTATAACTTGAAAATAAAAAGTTAATGTACGCAATTGTAGAAATCGCGGGACAACAATTCAAAGCTGAAGCTGGCAAAAGATTGTATGTACACCGCCTTGAAGCAGAACGTGGTTCTGTTGTAGAATTTGAAAAAGTATTGTTGATTGATGCCGACGGTACGGTAAAAGTAGGTGCTCCTACTGTCGATGGTGCCAAAGTCGTTTGTGAAGTCCTTTCACATCTTAAAGGTGATAAAGTCATCATATTCAAGAAAAAGCGCAGAAAAGGTTACAGAAAATGTAACGGTCACCGCCAGTATTTTACTGAATTGAAAATCAACGAAGTTTTAGCTTAATCCTTAAAATAAAAGAACAATGGCACATAAAAAAGGAGTCGGTAGTTCAAAGAACGGCCGCGAATCAGAAAGCAAGCGATTGGGCGTAAAAATATTTGGTGGCGAAGCCGCTAAAGCCGGTAATATTTTAGTTCGTCAACGTGGTACAGTTCACCATCCGGGTGAAAACGTAGGCATAGGTAAAGACCACACATTATACGCATTGGTTAATGGAACTGTATCTTTCCGTCGTAAAAAAGAGGATCGTTCCTTTGTTTCAATTATTCCGTTCAACACAGAAGAACAATAATCAGGAAATCATATAAAACAGAAAAGCCGCTCTTTTAAAGCGGCTTTTCTGTTTATATATTAAGAGTTCTTATTTCAGAAGACCGGCAAACTGTTTGCCATATTCCACACTATTACTGACAACATTCTCATCCGGCTTCCAATTTGCACTGATCGGAGGCATCACTATCTCAAATCCAGCCTCTTTCAACCCCTTCTCTATGGTTTTGGTGGAAACATCATGCCATCCGTAGCAACCAAAGGCCGCCGCCTTCTTGTTCCTGTATTTCATACCACTGATAAATTCCATCAAGCCGGCTATGGTATACAATACACCATTGTGAACCGTAGGAGAACCAATCATAATGGCTTTTGACTTGAAAATTTCCAACATCAAGTCACTGATTTCGGAAGAAGAAGCACTGAAAAGCTTGACATTGACCAAAGGATCAGCTTCAGAAATACCTTTTACAATATTTTCAGCAATGGTTTGAGTTCCACCATACATTGTATCATAAATGATCGTAATCTGGTTTTCCTGATAAGCATTGGCAAACTCGGCATATTTGTTTACAATCTGCATGGGATTATCGCGCCAAACGATACCATGACTGGTACAAATGCAATCGATGGAGATGTTCATTTGTATGATTTCTTCCAGTTTCCTGGCAACCAAGTGACTGAAAGGCTGAACAATGTTGGCATAATATTTATAGGTTTCAGACCACAATTCACCTTGATCCACCAAATCATTGAACAATAGTTCAGAGCAATAATGCTGACCAAAAGCGTCGTTGCTAAATAAGATATGATCACCGGTCAGAAAGCAAAACATACTATCCGGCCAATGGATCATGGCAGCTTGAATAAAAATAAGTTCTTTTCCGTTCCCCACCGAAATACGGTCTCCCGTTTTAACAGGTACAAAGTTCCAATCCTCGTGATAATGTCCTTTCAGCGATTTAATCCCGTTTTCCGTACAATAAATGGGAGTATTGGGTATCAACTTCATCAATTCGGGCAGAGCACCACTATGATCGGGTTCCCCATGATTTGCAACAATATAATCAATCTTGTTGATATCCAACTCTTTAGCCAAATTGTGTACAAATTCAGAAGAAAAAGGCTGATATACCGTATCAATCAATACAATTTTTTCCTCCTTGATTAAATAAGAATTGTAAGAAGAACCCTTATCCGTAGAAAATTCTGAACCATGAAAATGACGTAAATCCCAATGATTCTTACCAACCCAATACACATTATTTTTAATATGTTTTTTCATTTCATTATTTTTTTAATTTAACATTTAGGTATTCGATGTAACTCGCATGTCTGATTTCTACAATCCTGAAAACTGTTTAAGAGGATAAAATTATCATTAAAATCAATTCAATCAACACTGTATAATAAGTATCTATTTTTTTCCGGCGTATTTTTCAATGACGGCAATTAACTGATCTTTTCTAACAGGCTTTGTCAAGTACTCATTACAGCCAGATTCAAACATTCTTTCACGATCACTCTGAAGAGCATAAGCTGACAGAGCTATAATAGGGGTATCATTGTCAAAAAGTCTTATTTTTTGAGTCGTAACACATCCATCCATATCCGGCAACCTGATATCCATCAGGATGACGTCAAAACAAGCTTTCCGACGACAGAGTTCAATAGAGTCAAGGCCTGTGACAGTATGCCATACCTTATGATTCTCTTTGGTCAGAATCACATTGATATATTCAAAATTAGCCGGATCATCTTCTACAACCAGTATATTTAAAGATGCCTTTTCAGGCTTTTCCATTTTATAACGAACCGGGACAGTTTGAATAGATTTATCATGTGGATAATCGAGAGGTATTTTGAAATAGAAAGTACTGCCGTGATGCAGCTTACTTTCTACCCAGATTCTTCCGCCAAGCATTTCAACATAAGCTTTCGATATGGATAAACCGAGCCCTGAACCTTCATAAGTTCTGGTGGTTGAGGCATCGGCCTGAATAAATCTGTCAAAAATGGCCTGATATTTATCTTCAGGTATGCCGATGCCGGTATCTTTGACATAAAATACGACATCCTCAGGATGACGGTCACATCCAAATTCAACATATCCGCTTTTGGTATATTTAAGGGCATTATTAATCAAATTGCTTATGACAGAATAAATCTTATTTCTGTCTGTTTTGATAAAAGATTGATCGGGAGATATCGGGGTTGGCAAATTGAATATTAAACCTTTATTTTCAGCTTCGAGTCTGAAAAGGTTGTAAAAATAGGTATTCATCTCGTTGATATCCAAATCCTGAAAATCAAGTGATATTTGCCTGGTCTCAATTTTGGAGATGTCAATGATATCACGGATTGTACTAATAAGCCTTTCCCCTCCTTCTTTCACAATGTTGATGTATTCATCTTTTTCCTTTCCAGTCAGATTGGGCTCCTGCAAAAGTGAAATAAAGCCCAGGATACTATTCATTGGGGTTCTGATTTCATGGCTCATGTTAGCTAAGAAAGTTGATTTTAGTTGATCACTTTCTTCGGCTTTCTCCTTAGCTATCAGGAGCTCTTCCTGATTCTTTTTCCGTGCGTATACAGAACCAATCGTACTGGAGGCGGTAGTCAGCAATCGTTCTTCTGTTGAAGACCATTTTCTCTCCGCCTTACAATCATCAAAGCCTATGAATCCCCAAAGTTTTTTTTCTATAAAAACCGGTATGACAAGAATTGATTTAATATTCTGCGATTCAAGGATTTTTCTTTCGTTTATACCAAATTCATTGGTATTGCCTATACAATTTTGTCCCTGAGCAAGCCAATCTATCAAATCTGGAAATTGTGTCAGAAACAGAGCATTGTCAATATTCCGGTTTTCGACCTGTGTTTCCACAGAGTCATCAGTCCATTCATAAATCAGATGTGGCAATGGAGCATGATTATCAGAAAGAAAATCAATCTTGATAATATAGATTCTGTTTATATCCATCGCTTTACCAATCAAGTCAAGACAACTGTGAATATGATCATTGACGTCCTCTCCCGCGACCAACAAATAGGTTGCATTGGTAATGGCATTGAGAAGTTTATCTCTTTTATTGATTTCATTCATGGCCTGTTTCTGGATGGTAACATCCCTGGCACTTCCAACCACACCAATCATGTCTCCTTTCTCATTAAAGATGGGAGCTTTACGGACATCAATCGAAAGATATTCACCATTTACATTACCGAAATCTTCAAAATGTTCCGGTTTTCCTGTCCGAATAACCCTTTCATCAGAACTCTCACTCTTGATGTTCAAATTCTTATGCCACTCAGCAAGACGATCAGGATGATTTCTTTTTTCTCGCTCCATAAAATACATTTCAGACTTTCCGATAGGTTCTTCGGTGTCAACAGCTTTTAAATAATCATCACAAATGGCCTTGTTAACAAAAATAAAATGACGGTTGAGATCCTTGGCCCAGAGCATATCTGACATATTATCCACCATCAGACGGAAAAGATTATACATACTCTTGTATCGTTCCTCACCAGCACGGATTTTCATCTCTTTGGATATCTGCTCAGTTACATCCCTAATCACAACAAGCCTGCTACCAACCTCACCCTTGATCATCTGCTTCGAAATCCGTAGCGTTTTTGTATCCTTTTCAGATTTCAATTCAAACTGTTCGTAAGATTCGGTAGAAATCACCGCATTCAGTAACGACCGATCAGTCACATTGGTCTCATCTAGAGGTTCTCCCAATAGACTTTTATTCAGGGAGCCCAAATATTCGCAAGCAGCAGCATTGACATCCTGTACCCTATTCTTTTCATCAAGAGCAATAATACCGTCTTGCAATGTCTCAACCAGCGTTTCCCTAGCTATAGGCACCAAATCCAGAAAATTAACCTTTAACATGGCATAGACTAAAAGGAAGCCACTTATCAGCGTAGTTGCCGGTGAGATATCAAAGCCAATTATCGGATTCCCATTTGTTACATATAGAAGACCACCAATCCATGGACACATCCCTGCAACAAAAATCACCAAACCTTGTTTACGGAATTTTTTCTTTTGCCAAAAGATATATTTAAACAAAGCAATGGTGGCAACAATGAGCAAAATGTAATCATAAGCCATATACCCTAACCAAAACCATATTCCGTGATGAAATTCCATCAGGTTGGTCTTAGGAGAAATGGGCGAAAATCCACTCCAAATGAGGTGATGCTTCTCATTTGTCAATGCAAGAATCAGTGTAACAAAAGGCAAAAAGTATAAGAAGAGCTTTTTTCTGATGGTTATGGCATTGTCATGTCCTGTAAAGCGCATGATAAAAACAAAATAAAGAACAGGGACTGACACCGCTCCGACATAGGAAATCTTAGTCCAGAAAATCTTGCCTTCAACCGTAGCAGATGCAACCTCAAAAGCTATAAGAAAGGCATAAATACCTATTAAAAACATGAGGTTACTGATCTCAACAGCCCCATGAACATTCTTTCGTTTCCATGCCAGATATGAAACAAAAAATGACAAAAATGATGTAGCTAAAAATAGGTGGAAAAAAATCGTAAAATGCATAATCTATACTTATCCTATTTAGAGAAGACTACAATACCTTTTTGATCCTCAAATTCATTTATTTCTGTACTGTTCCGGTGTGATTGATACCTTAGTGACAAAATTGCCGGTTCTGTCTTTATAATGACAAGCAATGGTCACATTGTTTTCAAGATAAGGCTTCAATTCCGGATTTTGTTTGACAGAGTACAAAATTGATTGTTCCAGATTAGCATGGAAATTGATGATATCCATGGAATCCTTCAAGACGTTGACCATTGTGTAATCATATTGCAATGTCAAATGCTGAGGTATGCATGCACTATCAAGTCTTGTATCCTGATCAATCATGACAGGACAAGACCTGTTTATCTCATGAACCTTGTTTAACAATACTTTATTATAAGAAGAATCGATAAACAGATGCTTCATCAAAATGATGGCAAAAACGCCTATAACCAATACAAAGATTGGTATAATTCTATTATTCTGTGCTTTATCTTTCTCCACAAAAAGCAGTTCTGATACTATTCAACGTGAAAGGTCTGATTGATTTAATGGATACAAACTTTGCGAAAAAAAATCGCTTTAACAAATATTTGGGGACATTCTTTCCGAATCATTTAAAAGGAAAAAGCCCCCGATACCACTTTGGTACCGAGGGCTTCTCCACTCCAAAAAAACACTCCATTTATTCAAACATCATTTTTTCTATATCCATTTTTACCTTTTTCGAAGATTTTCGTTTAAAGGAATGCATGATCTTATACATGACAGGCACCACAATCAGCGTCAGGAATGTGGATAGAACCATCCCTCCGATAATGACCCATGCGAGTCCGTTTCTCAATTCAGCTCCGGCACCAGTGGTCAATGCGATCGGAAGCATCCCGACAATCACGGAAAGGGCTGTCATCAGAATCGGTCTGATACGAATCCGGACTGCCTGAACCAAGGCTTCGTTCATTGACTTCCCTTCTTTAATGGCATCATTGGCAAAGTCTACCAGCAAAATGGCATTTTTAGCGACCAGCCCAATCAGCATAACCAAACCCAACATTCCATAAATACTCATGGCTGTGTTCGTCAAAGCCAAAGCCAGAAAGGCTCCGATAATCGACAAAGGGATGGAAAACATCACCACAAACGGATCAATCCAGTTGTTGTAAAGTACCACCATTGCCAGATAGATCAGAATGACGGAAAGCAGCAATGCGCCTGTAAGTACGCTCATGGATTCAGACATGGATTTCATGTCTCCTGTAGCTTCAACTTTGATACTTTGCGGTTTGTGCAATTTGTCAATCTTTGACAGGAATTCAGAAGAGACGGTACCTGATGAAACGCCAAGCACCTGTGTCCTGATAGTGACAGAACTGTTTCTGTTATAACGTTCCAGCTTGTTGGGGCCGGTTCCCAAACTGATATTCGCAAACTGCGCAAGGCGGATGGTTTCTCCGCGACTGTTAATAAAATTCAGGTTTTCCACATTTTCCGCTTGCTGACGGAATGCACGGTCAGCACGAATATTAATGTCGTATTCGTAGTTTCCTTCAGTATATTTCAAAGAATTACTGCCCTGGTAGGTCATCTGCATGGTCAATCCAACATTGTCGAGCGTCAACCCTAGAGCCGACATCTTATCACGATCCACAACAACAGAGATTTCAGGAGTCCCGTTTTCTACGGAAAGTTCCTGCTGCATTGTCCCTGGAATCTTACGCATCACATCAAGTGCCTGCTCGGCAAAATACATCACAGAGTCCACATCATTTCCGGAAATGACGTATTCAACGGCCGCTTTGGCTGCTGTTCCAGTGAGACTGACACTGAAAATCTTCACTTTAGCGTCCACCAAATAATCCGATAAAGGTCGCTTGATTTTGGTGATATACCATTTTGTATTTTCTTTTCGTTGATTACGTGACACCAATTTGACATTCAGTTCTGCCAGATAAGGAGTACCCTGAGAACTTTGGGCATTGTCACTGGTCAGTCCGACCATGGTCACCACTTTGACCACCTCGGGACGAACCCTGAACCAGTCTTCTGC
>JALNXZ010000075.1 GCA_023230125.1 Bacteroidales bacterium
TGAGTTTCTGCGTCGCTTCAGTATGCATATTTTGCCATACCGATTTGTAAAGATACGGTATTACGGCATATTGGGCAGTCGGTACAAAAAAGAAGTTGAAACCCTAAAAAACAAACCTGATTTGACAAAACCAGTTGAAACCAAGCAACAACGCATGGTGAGATTGACTGGCTTTGATCCCTGCAAATGTCCACGCTGCAAAACCGGAACGATGATTACCATCGAAGAGCTTCCACGAATCCGTTCGCCTGTCAATGTATTTTACCCCAATGCTCCGAAACGCTATTTTTGATAACCAACCTGTTGACCCACCGCGAAAAGTGGGTTAGGCTTCGTATTGCCTGAACTCAAGGAAATCAACTGAATTTAAGCACTTTCAGCCTTTTTGTTTATCTATAATTCCGCTCGATAGCCGAATTATATTTCAAACTCTTCCTTAATCGCTTCTATCTTCCCGCATGCGGTTATCAGAAACCTCTGAAATCATACCGCTAACTCCATAAGCTTACAACCATTTGATTTAACGCTCACTTATCAACAGGGATGTAGTGCAACCTCGACTTCATGCTGGGTCGTGCCGACCGCACGAAGTCCTATGTATTATGGGCTGTGTTTTTTTCTTTATTGAAATTTACTTTATCATCCTTATTTACCATGTGAAAGGTGAATTATTTCACATGTCTTACGATTAATTACAACTTCAAAAGTTCCACCCATATTATCTTTTGGTAAAGATCCCATTGCCAACCAATTATCGCCAAATAAATGAACTTCATAAGGTTGTTCTGATACTATTTCCCTTTCACCATAAATATCAAACAAGATTGGCTCAATTATGTGAATTAGGGTAATACTGTCTTTTATCAGAATTTGCCGAGCTAATTGATGTTTTGCAGAATCCTTCATAATTTCTGAATATGCAAACTTTTGGAATTCAATTCCCTTTAGCTCATTTTTTGAAGTGTCATTATTATCAGCGACAATCTGATTTAAAGAATTGTCAGCAGTCTTTACTTTACGATCACATCCGATGAAAGTCGAAGTAATTATCAGTATCAGCAGAAAATAGAAATGTTTATCCATTTGTAATCAGTTTGATATGTGCGTTCTAACATAGCCCATTATAACGGCGAGCCAGGCCGCGCCCGCTAAAAGCGGGTGTGGTTTGGGTATTGTTATGGGCAGGTTTTTTTATTCACGAGTTATTTTCTCAATATCTTCAAATTTATAAACAAACTGACTTCCATCTAGGGTTTGTATTTTTACTGTTGAGCCAATAACTTGTTCTACTATTTGACCTTTGATTACACTTCCATTCTTGAGGTATAAGAAATCGTAAATCTGTTGAGCTTTTGAATCACCATAGTTAACCAAATATCTAAAATTCTTAAAGTCATCTTTTGAAACACCTTTCTCCATAACATTTGGTTTCCAAATTGCACCTGTTGCGAAATCAACAGCTACACCCCATGGCAAAGGTATCCCATTATACAAACCTGTCCAACCCAGCACGGTCCCAACAAATGCCCAACCTCTCAAGGATCGAGTAGTGTACTTGAATGTTTGCTCTTCAAAACCATCTTGCTTGACTTTGAATTCAAATTTATTTGCATCTATTCGATTTACTTTTAATCTAGCACTTCCATTACCTACAACCTCACCTTTGTATATAATTTTAGCATTAGGATTGTTGTCAACTACAATGCGGGCGTAGTATTTCGAACCACCAATAATTGTTGCACAACTAGTCAATAATGACAAAGCGATAATTGATAATGCAAATAGAGTTCTTTTTGTTTTCATTTTTAATCGATTTATTTTTTACTTATTTGGTTGTTTAAACTTTTCTATTTTATTTGGAATCTATACCACAGTGTGCAGAATCCCATCTCAATTTGAGTATGGATTGTTGACTTGCAGAAAAAGATGAGATGCGCTTCTTAAACTTGCCCATAAACTTGTGTAATCGCATTGCGATTATATTTCTAATATATCCGCAACAAGAATATTGTTATTCGATTTACAAATAGCATTATGTTGATGCAGTTTTTCTGTAAATTTAATCAATAATATTATTAATATTGATTGATGATTGGCAAAATCCACAAAAACAGATATATATAATAAATAGGCTGGTACTTGTATTTTTATAAGCCATATAATGGCCTTGGGTATATATTTTTAAAGATCCTGATAGTCGTGAAAATATATATACAAAGCTGGTCAGTCACACAAAGTAACCAACCAATCTAAATCAATTCATAATAAATACCACAAAAACAATCTGTCTGATAAAAATTTCAAAAATCAAACATGGGCCTTTGCATGATATAAAAATGTATTCTTGATAATTTTTTCGTGAGCTAAATTACACTTTTTTTAAAAATAAACCTATTATTTAATATTTAGTTTGCAAATATGTATTCAAGTCAATCAGACAATCGTCATAAAGATTTGACAAAGTTAACACCATGTCCTGGTTAAGAAATTTCACTATTTAAATGACAGAAAACTGCGCCTAACGTTCAAATACGATAAATAGCCGTATAAAAATATAAATAATTGCAAAAAAGCGTCACAATCAAACTGACTGCAACGCTTCATTAATATGAAAGTGACCCCGTGGAGATTCGAACTCCAATCGATGGAACCGGAATCCACTATTCTATCCATTGAACTACGGGGCCTAAAAACAGATGCAAAAATACAATAAAAATCCGGATTCAGATAATGAACGATAACATAAGAAGTCTTTTAATACTGATATATATATACTCGAAAACGTGTTCTTTGAATTGAAATTCTTGAATTTTGTTTAAATATTGGCTATAACTTTTTGCAAAATACTTTCATTTTGTCAAATTTGATTATCTTTGCCCGGTCAAATAAAACCGGCATAACAACCTAATAAATATGAGCTATTTAATTTTGCCTAAAGATTATAAGGCTTTGATCGATTTAAAACAAACCGAACAAGGCATCAAACAAATCAAGGAATTCTTTCAGTTAAGTTTATCTGCAGAATTACGTCTCCGTAGAGTTACAGCACCACTGTTTGTTCTTTCCGGTACTGGCATCAATGATAATCTTTCTGGTCGAGAACGTCCGGTAAGCTTTAATATTAAAGATCTGAACGATCAGAATGCAGAAATAGTACATTCACTTGCAAAATGGAAACGCCTCACTCTGGCAGAATACAATATCGAATCCGGTTATGGCATATATACAGACATGAATGCCATCAGAGCTGACGAAGAACTCGGCAACCTGCATTCACTTTATGTTGACCAATGGGATTGGGAACTTTCCATGGAAGAAAAAGACCGTAACATAGAGTTTCTCAAGGATGTGGTTAGACGCATATATGCAGCAATCCGCCAAACAGAATATTTGGTTTTTGAACAATTTCCAAATATTAATCCATGCCTTCCGGAAAAAATAACCTTCATCCATTCAGAAGAATTACTTAAAAAATATCCCAATCTGACACCCAAAGAACGAGAGAACGAATTCACCAAAGAGCACAAAGCAGTTTTCATCATAGGGATCGGAAGCATTTTATCCAACGGAAACAAACACGATGAACGTGCACCCGACTACGACGATTGGACAACACCCAATGAAGATGGTTTTGTCGGGTTAAACGGAGACCTTTTCGTTTGGAACGATGTTTTGGGATGCTCCATGGAGCTTTCATCCATGGGTATTCGTGTAGACCGGAAAGCGATGCTTAAACAGCTGAGTATTTGCGAATGCGAAGACCGCAAAAATCTTTTCTTCCACAAGAGGTTGTTGAATGGAGAATTACCGTTGAGCATCGGTGGAGGCATTGGTCAATCCCGCTTATGTATGTACCTGCTTCGTAAAGGTCACATCGGTGAAATACAAGCCAGCATTTGGTCGAAAGAGATGCAGAAAACCTGCCGTGAACATGGCATGATTCTGATCTGATAAATATCATAAAAGCTTTTAAAAGCCTGTTTCTAATTCGCTACGGTGATGTGGAAACAGGCTTGTTTCTTTTCACGGACCACCTTGCAACGACCTTCATTACTCATTTCAGTTAAGACTTCTCCCAGAGGATGACGCAACATATCATGTCTGCAAAAGCCTTCTCTGGGATGTTTGCCATGAAGTGGCAGAAATTCTTTATAAGAAATATCAAAAGTAGTGCCATACATATGGGCAGACAAAGCTACAGCGTTCGTGTTGCGCTTACCCAATCCATTCTGACTTTCTTTGGTACGAAGCACAGAACTTATCAGCATATAGTAAGAAGGAATATTTATTGCATGCAGTTTTTCTTCAAATCGATCACCAATTTCATCCAAAAGGTCAACTGCTTTGGGAACTAGATAAGGATATGAATGTGTCAACTCCTTCAACTTGTAAGTGTCACAATCTTTCAACTTTTTCAATTTACTCCTAAAAACGAATGACTCAATATTGTTTTCAAGATCCTGATTTGTTTGAAATGGTTGAATACCCATTCTTTGAGCATTTTCCAGATGGATGGTGTTATTATCATTCAATTTCGCAATATTCCAATATTTTGTAGTAATGGTCCGGCAATCCGGACAATTACCAACAGGGAAGAAAACGACCTTTTCACTGCATTCCGTTATTTTACCCCAATGAAACTTGCTTAAAAACCGAACTGTCCCTATTAAAAACAGACATGTACAAAAACCTATCACAAAAAAAAGAATGCTTAAACGTTTTGCCCGACGCATGATAAAAAAGTTTGAGTATTTTTGCAAGGATAAGTGATATACAAACCTGCAATTATCCATTTATTATGGACGTAAAGATAGAAAAATCGTGGAAGAATCGGCTTGAAAAAGAGTTTGAAAAAGATTATTTTTGCAAGTTGACTCAATATATCCGTTCGGAATACCAACATCAGACCATATACCCTGAAGGGAGGCTCATATTTAACGCCTTCGACCACTGTTCTTTCGACCAAGTCAAAGTAGTCATTCTCGGACAAGACCCATACCACGAACCCGGACAGGCCCACGGTCTCTGTTTCTCGGTCAAAGACGGAGTGGCATATCCTCCTTCGCTTCTGAATATCTTTAAGGAAATACGTTCAGATGAAGGATTCGAACCTTACAAAAGCGGAAACCTGGATCGTTGGGCCAACCAAGGGGTACTGCTGCTCAACGCCACCCTGACTGTGAAGGCTCATTTGGCAGGATCTCATCAGAACAAAGGCTGGGAAACATTTACGGATGCTGTCGTCCACGAGTTGGCAGAAAATCGTTCTGGCCTGGTTTTTATTTTGTGGGGTGCTTATGCCCAAAAGAAAGGAGCGTTTATTGATGAAAGCAAACATTTGGTACTAAAATCGGTACACCCATCTCCACTTTCGGCACATCGGGGATTTTTCGGAAACAAGCACTTCAGCAAGGCCAATGAATACCTGATGGCACAAGGTCTTACCCCCATCGACTGGCATTAATAGCCCCAAATGGTATTGTCTCTCGGATTCTGGTGTTGCTCATACTTCAAATCCTGTAACAAGGTGGATTTTACACGAACCGAAAAGTTATAGGATTTATATGGACCAATCGGAATAAAACTGGCCGACATCTCCCAACAGTGCAAATCACGAGTGATGGAGCAATTCATGGTTGCCAGCTGTTTTGTATCGAAATTGTAACTGGTAGATGCATTTATCTTCCATTTATCCGTCAGAGAAATATCTCCACTAAGGCTCAAATTCTGATATATTTCGTGATTGTATTCCAGGCGTTCCTTATTAAAGGTAGAACGGGCATATCTCAAATTATAACTAAAACTTAAGCTCCATGGCATTTTAAATGGCATATAGAGCGCAGCTTCAGGATCAAAAGGTTCTGAAGGTGGAATCAACTCCTTATCATTAGTTTCTCCATCTGTTTGTTCTCCGGAAATTGAGCCAGACTCATCTTCTTTCTTTTTATCTTTCTTCTTGAATGTTTCATTGTTAAGAGTATAAGATAGAGTGGTTCCAGTGCCTATGAGACGTCCGGGAATGCCGTACTTCTTAAACTGAGTCGTATTGACCCTTACCGGATTCCCATTACTATTCAGCTGGTATGTATATGGGTCAAACGCTCCGCTCAGGTTCAAGGTGTATTTGGGCCCGAATTTCAAACGGATATTGGCCGTTATATTACTCCAATTTAAGCTATCAGCTGCCATATTGTAACTTGTTCCGAAAGAGAAATTATCAATCAAGCTGACCTTTTTATATATGATGGCCGTATCTGTCAGTTGCTTCACTTTCATTTCCAGGTTATTGGCCAACTCGAAACCGATGCTACCGGACTCACCCTTGCCGGGCAAACCATACAAAGAATTATCGTAGTGGGAATAATTCACATTTTTTTCAACGCCATAGGCATCAATATATGAATAGCTATCATAATAGCCGTATTTTGCTGCTCCGAAATCAGGCGTATAGGAGAAAGAGATGGAAGGTTTGATGACATGACGGATCATATTGACCTTATCGCCGAAAATCTTCTGGATCGGCTGGTACATCCCGTAAATCGTAGTAGAGACGCCCACTGATGTAGAATAATCCCAGACACGGTTGAACCCCCAAAGTGTATCTGTAACAACTTTATTAAGGTTCTCATCAAAATGTTCATCTATAGAACTGGAATACCAACGTTCCGTATAGCTTAGAGATGGAGAGATATTGATGTAGTTCAGAACATTGAAGGTTGCAGAAACAGGAATGCTATGCTTAGCTCCGTTACGCCAATCCTTGATGAGCGACTTTTTCAAAAAGTCTTTTTCCTTAACCTGACTGATACTGTTTGTAAAAGTACCAGTATATTTTATGCGAATCTTTTCATACCACCGCTCACCACCTATCGGATTTTTTCGTTTGAAAGGGCTGATACTCGACATGGACACATTCAGGTTAGGCAGAGAGACTGTCAAGGTTGAATCCGAACTTCTCTGAGAAATACTCATACTTGAACTCAGGCTGAAAGGACTTTCAGGAAAACGCTGGGTAAAATTGACTGTAGAACTTTTTGTATTGTTCGAGAAAGCTTCCGGATTGTAATAAGACTTCAAATCATTTCTGGAATAGCCACTAGTTTGAAAATTAACACTGGCAGAAAAAGTACTGAATGGATTAGCCTTTGGATCTTGGCTATGATTCCAAGTAAAACTTAGGTTTTTGGACTTTCCGTAATCAGGTAGATTCTTTTCGCCGGTAACGGTTTCGATATAGGAAGCATTGAAACCTCCGGAATATTTGTACTTTACCCTGTAAGAAGACCTGGCACTCAAACCCCATGAACCTTTGGAGTATAA
>JALNXZ010000076.1 GCA_023230125.1 Bacteroidales bacterium
AACGAGATACCTTTTCGATACGGGGTGGTTGAGGATGTGCAACTTGATATAAAATCAGGTTTGCAAACACCGCTCGATTCCGGGTGTATTTGGCGTTATGAAATAGTTTCAGACAATGCAAAGTCTCTTAAGTTGATATTTAATCAATTTATAATTCCGGCAGGAGCGGAACTTTTTGTATATAACAGCGATTATTCATTGATATATGGTGCTTTTACGTTTGCCAACATGAATGCCGATAGCTCTTTTGCTATTGTCGATTTTCCGGGGAAGAAAGTTATAATCGAATATTATGAACCTTCAGATGCTGAATTTAACGGGAAACTTATTATTGATCAAATTAGTAAGGCTTACCGCGATTTGGATTATTTAATGTCTACTCAAGAAGATAGTGCTTATGTTGATGTGAACTGTGCTACCGGGATTGAATGGCAACTTGAGAAACATGCGGTTTGCAAGTATACTTTTGTTGAAGGTGTCTATAGTTATATATGCAGCGGGGCCCTGATCAACAACGTGAATAATGATGGTACTCCTTATTTTCTTACGGCAAACCATTGTGTAAGTTCTTCGACAGTGGCCACAACAGTAACAGCCTATTTTAATTATGAAACAAAAGGCTGCGGGATGGAACAAAAATCGTATAAAACATTGAGTGGAGTCAACCTGATAACCACGGGTGAAAATTCTGATTTTACATTACTCAGATTTACATCAACTCCTCCTGCCACTTATCAACCTTATTATGCTGGTTGGGATTTAACCAATACCGCATCATCGACTGTTGGGATACATCATCCTTTGGGATTAGTAAAAAAAATATCAATAGACAAAGATCCATCTATTACTTATAACGGTTTAATTAAGTGGGATAATGGTAGTCTTTCTCCTTCCAATACCCATTGGGTCGTTTACTTCGACGAGGGAAAGACAGCTGGTGGTTCTTCGGGATCACCTTTGTTCAATCAGAATAAACGTATTATTGGACAACTGCATGGTGGTGGTGATAATGATTCATATTATGGAAAATTAAACTATTCGTGGGTAAATAGTGATTCTGCAGGGAGCGCTAGAACCGGATATTATGAATTGAAAAATTATCTGGCGGAGGATAGCACGATCAATTATCTCAATGGCTATACACCTTCGACCAACATGCCTGAAGCCATCTTTACCACCGAATTCGAATATGCATGTGTCGGCATCCCGCTTCAAATGATTGATTATTCTTGTTTTGATGTTTCAAGTTGGAAATGGCAGTTTACTCCTTCCACCGTTACTTATATAAACGGTACTACACCGACTTCGCAAAACCCACTGGTGAGTTTTGACGAGGCGGGAACGTACGATATTAAATTAATTGTAAAAAACAGCGTTGGATCAGATAGTATCACACATCCTTCTGCTATAATAGCCGGATCAAAAATTGTGGTATCGAAACAAACTTTTACTAAAAGTGGAGGTTGCATTTATGATATCGATTCCATTGTGATTTCGGCATCAGGTGCTTCTTCTTATAAATGGGAACTTAATAATGATACCTCCTTTTTTGAGTTGAAAGAACGGAACAATTCACAGGCAGTCATTACGCTGAAAACCGGAATGTTCCCCGATTCAACGGTGAATGTAAGAGGCTTTGTGATCGGCACACAAGGCAGTTGCTCGGACACTTGTGACTTTTCTATCGAATTGATACTTCCGTCTAACGATAATATTGCCTATGCCAAGAGGATTGATGTAGGGCAGAACGGCCCCTTCTCGAATATTTGTGCAAGTGTAGAAGCTGGCGAACCTGTTCCTCCGTTGGATTTTTCATGTATAGGTCAATCCGGCTGGTGTGATGAATATGGTACGGGATTAAACATCGTCGAGCATTCCGTATGGTTCTATTTCTATGGACCGAAATCGGGTGCCGTTTCTATTGAAGCAAATGATATGGATGGACAGATTGCCCTCTATGACGCTGATTCTTACGAAGCTATTTTGGATGGTAATTACACCTTAGTGGCTGCCAACGATGATCGTTCATCTGATAATCCAAATTCGAAGATTAATAAAATAGCCGTATCTCCGGATAAGTTATATTGGCTCCAGTTTGATGGAAGCGGTGGTGGTGTTGAAGGGAACTTCCATATTTTGTTGAACGAGGAAATAGCTGACACAACAACTACTATCAAATCAATTGCTGACTGGAGCAAGACCAATTTGACTTTCTATCCTCAACCTGCGTTTGACTACCTTGAGATTAAAGGTGGTATCCTTGAAAGTGTAAATATTGTTCAGATTAGAATTTATGATTTAATGGGTAACAGGATATATTCCGGCGAACATAGTGTTCAACAAGACCGTGTTACTGTTAATTTAGAAAACGCTTGGCCCGATGGTATTTATGTTTTATCGATAATAGGTAACAACGTTGTTGCAACAGGCAAATTCTTCAAGCAGAAAAATAAGCTATGATGCATGTGATACACCTTAAAAGTAGGGCTTAAGTTGTTAAAATAGTGGGGCACATAATCAGTCAGCAAATGATTCCTGAAAAAATCGGCTGAAACTTATAGATATTTTAACTGGGTTCAGGAGTTGAATACCCGCTGGTCATAAGTCATATCAATGATATCGTCCGCAGCATGACGGCTCTTTATATAATCTTTGTAATCTTTTATATTCCTTAAAATGATAAAAATTACCAGAGCAAGTATGATAACAGCAAGCATTGTTAAAAATAAAATACCTTCTTTCATCTTTACAGGTTTTTAAATTCTTCAATAAAGATGAACTCTGTATATTACAATGATTTTACAGGCGTGTGAATATTTCGTTTAACTTTCTCTATTCTTTGATCAATACGTCTGTAATGGCAATTGCATCTAGAATGCATTTTTTGCAAATGGTTTCGTGGAGATCGTTTTCTTTGAGGTATTTCTGACCTTCTTCCGTAGCCAGATCGCAGCCAAGTAATGATCTGCAGACAGTTTTCCAGTTTCTTCCCTTGAATAAAGGCTTAATCTTTCCATTCCTCCGCCAAATCCACATGATAGGCAAAGTGTTTGTTTATAATCGAATTTAAGCATTTTTGTCGAATAGAATCAATCGAAAGTATTGAATTATGTCATCGAAATGCTTGCAAAATGGCATTATAAGATTTGTTTTTTTAAAAATCAAGAAGAAGGAAGGTGAATGCCCCTGAATAAGAAACATGAAAGAATTTGCCGGTTTTGACTGACAACAATTTTATTATTATTAAATTCGCGCCGCTCATTACTTTATAGACGATCGACAAATAAACTGATATACATGAAGTTTCTAAAATCTTTTATTTATGGATCTATTCCATATTTCTTTTTAAAATTATTCAAGATTCAATCTCAGAATATTCAATTTTACGAGTATATTAAAAACTATGGTTATTCCCGCCACCTTTTCCTTTTTCGGCATGAATACCGGAATTTTAAAGTAGATGTTTTTTTTGATGAAAGTAAGAATCTCCATTATGTAATACATAAGGATAAAAAGTTGTACTTCCGTAATGGCCTGACTACAGAGAAAATAGAAAGAATGTACAAAGCACTGGTTATGGAACAGGATGTCCGTTCTACACATCGCTATTTAGATACGTTAGACGAAATTATCGGAAAGACTTTCCTGGATATTGGATCAGCAGAAGGCCTGACATCATTGGATGTCATTGAAAGCGCAAAAAAAGTTTACTTATTCGAATGTGACAATGGCTGGATTGAAGCATTAAAGGCGACGTTTGAACCGTGGAAAATGAAGGTTTGCATTATCAATAAATACATCAATAGCTTTAATGATGATAATAATCAGACACTTGATGATTTTTTAAAAGACAAATCCAAGGATGGCTTGTTCCTAAAAATGGATATTGAAGGTTTTGAACGAGAAGCATTGGCCGGTAGCACAAATTTGTTTTCAACAGCAAACGCTTTTTCATATGCTATTTGCGCCTATCATTTGCCGGATGATGAAAAAATAATTTCTTCGTTTTTGAACCAATGTGAAAGTCCATATAATATACAAAGAGGGTATTTCGATCATAAATATCGCTCCATTGTATTTCGTAGTATGCCAAAACAAATTGCGGGGTAACATCCGGCAACTTGTTTCATATTCAGTCCCGTAGCGTAAATGATCAAGAATGATTTAAGACTGCTTTTATTATTATTCTTCTTTTGAATAATTCCCAGGCGTGATATCGAATACCCTTTTAAACACGATTCGAAAATATCTTACATCTGAAAAGCCTGTTTTATAAGCGACTTCTGAGATTGAGTATTGATGTGTTTTAAGTAGATTTTTGGCTTTCTCCAAACGGTATAAACGAATAAAATCAACTGGGGTAAGTCCGGTTATATCTTTGATTTTGTGATACAAGGAGGATCTACTCATCCCAATCCTTTGACTAAGGGTCTCAATCGTGAATTTATTGTCTTCGATATTGTTTTTGAGAATATTGATCAGTTTTTCCATGAAAATTTGGTTATGCATTGTTTCTTTTCCTGGCAAACTATCATATTCAGATGTTACAGATGAGTCATTTAATAATTTTGAGGTTTTCGTATTTGATTCAATAGTACTTTTTAATGGATGCTTCTTTTCTGATATATGGTCTAATATGAATCGAAAAAAATGATCAGATTTTTCTTGTTCAATCAAGAAGGTGATTTTACCCTGAAGATTATCCGTACTCCAGATTGCTAGATTTATTTTGTCCTTTTGAGCTTCATTCAGGTTCTCATCCATGCCTATCTCATCTAATGGACCCTTAATAAGCTTCAGCGTCTTTTGAAAATCTTGCACTGTCTTGATATAATCGATTATTAAATTATTGAGCTTTTTCTTTTTTTGCTCAAAAAGGCAAATTCTTACAAAAAGTATCAAAATAACAAGTAAAACACAAGCATCGATCAGATGGCTCCAAAAAGGAGATGTAATCATATACAATAAGCAGTTGTCGATATCTTGTGTGACGCATATCTGGCTTAATTGGAAATTGGTAGCAGTAGCCTCAATTTGTAGAGTGCATCCAAATAAAAGCGTTAAAACAAGGCCTTTTTTGTAGATTTTGTCTATTATATTTTTACTTTGCATCATCTAATAAGAGTATTAGATTACTGATAAATCCAAGTCAAAACGCATAGTACATATATCGAGGAACATCTATATAATATATATAGTATCTTAAAATTTATGTCTATTTCATCTACGATAATTATTTTGGTAATGACAAACCTACAAAAAAGTTTTATATTATTCTTAATAATGGTGATAAAGGTATGATTTCTGGTAAATTATGGGTTAGAATTTGATACAAAATAGATTTTAAGCATTATTAATCAGATTTTACCCAACAAAGACAAACATTTTTATTATTTTAGAAACCCGATTAGAGTTAATTAATGTGGGGTATCTCTGTGGAGATTTTTTTATCAACCACTTTAAACGTCAGCGATATGGACTCTATTAAATTTTCCATGAATTTGCTTAATGTGCAGACTGATTTGTATCGTTTTGCTTTTCGCTTAACAAAGAATAGAGATGATGCATCTGATTTACTTCAGGAGACATCTTTAAAGGTGCTGGATAATCAATCTAAATTTGCTGAGGAAACTAATTTCAAAGCATGGGCATATACCCTTATGCGAAATATCTTTATAAACAATTATAGAAAAACTGTTCGGGAACAAACTTATGTTGATCAGACTGATAACCTCTATCATTTGAACATTCCGCAGAATTCTGGCTTTGATTCACCTGAAGGAGCCTATTCCATTGCTGAGATTACTCAGGCAATAAACAGCTTTTCAAAAGAATATCGTCAGCCATTCACCATGCATGTGGCTGGATATAAGTATGAGAATATTGCTGAAGAGATGGATTTACCACTTGGTACGGTGAAGAGTCGGATTTTCTTTGCAAGAAAAAAATTGCAACAGATTCTGAAAGATTACAAGTAATTGGAATTGTCAACTTGGCGCGGACACAGAGTTAAACTTGATAGTCTGATTCGTAACATGAGAAACGGAAAGAGCCTGAATCTTTATTTGAAAGATACAGGCTCTTTGATATCGGGATAGTTTCAGCTATGCTTTCTTCGATTTTGGCTCAGCCTTCTTCTTTGTCGTTGCCTTTTTCGTCGCTGTTTTGACTTTCTTTGCAGTTGTTGCCTTTTTTGCAGCACTGCGCTTTTTAGGAGTTGTCACTTTTTTAGCTCCTGCCTTTTTCTTAGGTCTCTCACCTTGTTGGGAAATTAGTTTCAGACAGTCGTCCAGAGTCAATGTCTTTGGATCTGTTGTTTTTGGGATTCTGTAATTGTTTCCATCCTTGTGGATGTAAGGACCAAAGCGTCCGTTCAAAATGTCAAGGCTTTCGTCTTCGTCAAAATGTTTGATTAATTTCTGTCTATCTGTTTCACGCTTTGCTTCAACCAATGAAGTGCATTCTTCTATGGTAATTTCAAGAGGGTCTTTGATCTTTGGGATGGAGATAAATTTATTGTCGTGCCTGATATAGGGTCCAAAACGACCGACCGCTACTGTTAAACTCTTGTCTTCAAATTCTCCAACATATCTGGGAAGCCTGAACAATTTCAAAGCTTCTTCGAGCGTGATGGTTTCCAAACTCTGGCTTTTGTGTAGAGAGGCGAACAAAGGTTTCTCTTCGTCATCTGCTGTCCCTATTTGTACAACTGGACCAAAACGACCGATACGTACAGAGATAGGACGTCCTGTTTTTGGGTCTTCTCCCAAAATCCGTTCTCCGACTTTTTGTTTTGAATAAACGCTGGCAGCTTCGACTGCAGGATGGAATTTTTTATAGAAAGTATCAATAATCGTTTCCCATTGAACATCTCCTTCGGCAACCTGATCAAATTGCTTTTCAATCAATGCGGTAAAGTTGAAATTCAGGACATCCGGAAAAGATTCAAGAAGGAAGTCATTGACAACCATGCCTATATCTGTCGGGAAGAGTTTTGCTTTTTCTGCACCAAAGTTCTCTGCTCCAGTGGTGTCTTCGATTTTTCCATCTTTGATTTCCAGTAAGTTATAGGTCCTGACCTGACCTTCGCGATCTTCCTTGGTGACGTAATTCCTTTGTTGTATGGTGGAAATCGTCGGTGCATAGGTGGAAGGACGACCGATGCCGAGTTCTTCCATTTTGCGAACCAGACTGGCTTCTGTATATCTTGCCGGCCTTTGTGTGAAACGTTCCGTAGCTGTTGCTGAA
>JALNXZ010000077.1 GCA_023230125.1 Bacteroidales bacterium
CGCAGAGAATGGCTACAAGTTGATGATTGCCCTTGATTGCGGCATCAAGTCTGTTGAAAAAATCGATTATGCCAAAACGAAAGGCATCGATTTTATCATTTGCGACCACCATGTACCTGACGATATTCTACCCGATGCAATCGCCGTGCTGGATGCCAAACGTGTCGATTCAACCTATCCCTACGACCAGTTGTCGGGTTGTGGTGTAGGCTTCAAGTTCATGCAAGCTTTTGCCCAGAACAACAACATCAAGTTTTCTGATTTGACACCATTACTTGACTTAGTCGCCATCAGCATAGCATCCGACATTGTTCCCATCACCGGGGAAAACCGCATTCTGGCACATTATGGCTTAAAACAATTAAATTCCAACCCCAGTGTCGGGCTTAAGGCTATCATTGAAACTTGTGGTTTGATAGACAAAGATATAACCATCAGTGACATCGTCTTCAAGATCGGACCACGTCTCAACGCCTCCGGAAGAATCGAGACCGGTAACGAATCGGTTGAATTGATGACCACCAACGACCCTACCATTGCAAAAAGAAAAAGTGATGAAATCAACCAATACAACCAAACCAGAAAAGACCTGGACAAAAACATTACAGAAGAGGCCAACACTGCTTTGCAAGCTTGCACCAACTTGTCTGACAGAAAGGGAATTGTTGTCTACAATGAAGAATGGCACAAAGGTGTAATAGGCATAGTGGCTTCCAGACTGACCGAAGAATATTACCGTCCTGCCATTGTATTAACACGTACCGATGATTTGGCTACAGGATCTGCCCGTTCCGTTCCTGGATTTGACATCTATAAAGCCATTGATCACTGCCGCGACCTACTGGAAAATTTCGGCGGCCATACGTATGCTGCCGGTCTATCCATGAAAGTGGAGAAAGTTCCGGTATTCACGAAACGTTTTGAGGATTATGTAGCTAAGAATATCTTACCGGAACAGATGGTACCGACTATAGACATCGATGCAGAATTATCTTTCAAGGAAATAACACCGAAATTCATTCGTCAACTGAAACTATTCAGTCCATTTGGGCCTGACAACGCCAAGCCGACATTTTGCACCAAAAGCGTCAGTGACTATGGAACCAGCCGTCTTTTTGGCCGGGAAATGAATCACCTGAAGCTGGAGCTGATTGATAAGGATTCTCAGAACATCATGAACGGCATCGCCTTCTCACAGCAAAAGCACATCAACTATGTTAAAAGCAGAAAAGCTTTTGACATCGCCTATTCCATTGAAGAGAACAACTACAATGGCGGAAATTACACACAATTGCTGATCAAGAATATCAAGACCGAAGGGAACGAACAATAACTGCGGTTTATTGCTAAATGGTTAATTCATGAGCATTTTCCACGACATTCTGAAAAAGTATTGGGGTTATACCGATTTTCGGGATTTGCAAGAGGATATTATCAAATCTGTATGCAAAGGTCAGGATACCTTAGCCTTAATGCCTACAGGCGGCGGAAAATCCATCACCTTCCAGGTGCCGGTACTCGCCATGGATGGCATTTGTCTGGTAGTCACCCCACTGATCGCTCTCATGAAAGATCAGGTGGAAAATTTGAAAAGCAGGGGCATCAAAGCTGCAGCCATTTATTCCGGAATGACTCAAAAAGAAATCCTAATTACGCTCGATAACTGCCTCTATGGCGATTACAAATTTTTGTATGTTTCTCCTGAACGACTCAGCACGGAAAGTTTCGTCAACCGGATCAAATTCATGCAAGTCAACCTGATTGCCGTTGACGAATCCCATTGTATTTCCCAGTGGGGTTATGATTTCAGACCATCCTATCTGAACATTGCCGAAATCAGGGATATCCTGCCTAACGTTCCGGTTCTGGCACTGACAGCCACGGCAACCCCTGAAGTAGTGAAAGATATCCAGTATAGGTTACATTTTTCTAAACCCAATGTCTTTCAGAAAAGCTTTGAAAGAAGCAATCTGGCTTACGTGGTCAGGCATGTCGAAGACAAAGAGAAAATGTTGCTGAAAATTCTGGACAAAACACCAGGATCTGCTGTCGTTTACGTACGCAGCCGCAAAAGCACCAAAGAAATATCCGACATACTCCGAAGTAACGGCATTTCTTCCGACTATTTTCATGCAGGCTTGACCAACGAACGCAAGGATCAGAAACAGGCTGCATGGATGTCTGGCGAATGTAGGGTCATCGTTTCTACCAATGCATTCGGCATGGGTATCGACAAAGCCGATGTCCGGCTCGTTGTCCATATGGACCTGCCTGATTCCATGGAAGCTTACTTCCAAGAAGCCGGTCGTGCCGGCCGCGACGGGAAAAAGGCCTATGCAGTCTTACTTTTTCAAAAAGCGGATGCCACCAAACTCAAAAAACGTATTCGTGACAGTTTTCCTGAAAAAGAGACCATCCGAAAAGTATATGAATCACTGGCTCATTATTTCGAGATAGCAGCAGGTTCAGGCGCAGGGTTCATGCATGCTTTCGACCTGACAGACTTTTGTACCAAATTCAAGTACAACTTTCTACAAGGCTACCATGCCCTCAAAATATTGGAACAAGCCGGTTACATTGAATTGACCGAAGAATTGGACAATCCCTCAAGAGTCTACTTTCTCATCAAACGGGATGAATTGTACCAAATGCGTCTGGAAGACAAAAAAAGTGACGAGATACTCCAGACCTTACTCCGCTCCTACACCGGATTATTCGCCGATTTTGTACCCATTCAGGAAGAAGTCCTTGCCAAAAGACTTCAAACAAACGCGAGAGATATCTACGAACGTTTGCTCAGACTTTCCAAACTGGGAGTCATCCACTACATTCCACGGAAAAAATCCCCATACATCATTTATCAAGTAGCCAGAGAAGACACTGAACGGGTCATCTTGCACAGGGAAGTCTATGAAAACAGGCTGGAACGCTACGAAAAGCGTATCGGAGCCATGTTGGATTATACCAACCAAGATCAAGTTTGCAGAAGCAAACAACTTCTGCTTTATTTTGGCCAAAAAGATGTACCGAATTGTGGAAAATGCGACGTTTGCCTGACCAAAAACGAAATGGGTCTATCACGCTTCGAATATGAACGCATCCAGGATCAGATTTTCAGTCATCTCAGCAACGGTCCGATGTTGCTGGATGAGCTGATAGACAGCCTTCAAGAAGAGAGTACCAAAAGCCTGAAAGTATTCAGACACCTTTGTGATGCCGGAAAAATCCAACAGCATCGGGACAAAAACACTTTTTTTCTGTAAAATTTTTACTTTTTGGTGCTTTTTTCAAAAATATTTGTACTTTTGTTGCGAAATACATCATCACAATGATACAAAGAGGTTTTGCATACTTTTATTTTTACTTTTACTACCAATACAGTAAGAGCGGGATTTTATGTGCATAACTACCAGATAAAAAATATTAAACAAAAGAATCCCGCCAAGCAATTAGCGGGATTTTTTTTTAATTGATTAAACATGAAAAAAGTAGCCATTCAGGGAGTCGCCGGTGCTTACCACGACATTGCAGCAAGAGCATTTTTCGAGGGAGAAGAAATTGAAATCATAGATTGTAAGACATTCAAGGATGTCTTTTCAACCATGCGCAAGGACAATTCAATCTTTGGAATCATCGCCATCGAAAATTCCATCGCGGGTAGCCTGTTGCAAAACCACAACCTGCTTCGCGAAAGTGAAACCTCCATTATCGGTGAATTCAAGCAACGCATTAGCCATAGCCTGGCTGTTCTGCCCGGCCAAAAGATGGAAGACATCAAAGAAGTACACTCCCACCCCATCGCTCTAATGCAGTGCGGAGACTTTCTGAATGATCATCCTGACTGGAAAGTTGTTGAAAGTGAAGATACCGCTTTAAGTGCAAAAGCCATCAGGGATGGGCAAATCAAGGGTAGGGCGGCGATATGCAGTGAGTTTGCCGCGAAAATATACGGACTGGACATTCTCGAAAAAGGTTTTGAAACCAACAAACGCAATTTTACCCGTTTTCTGATTTTGGCAGATCGTTGGACAGCAGAGCAATATAATGATTCTTCGGACATTAAGAAATCATCCATCGTTTTCACGACGCCACATGAAGAAGGAGCACTTTCGCAGGTTTTATCCGTTTTGTCCTATTACCATAATAACCTGACCAAGATACAGTCCTTGCCCATTGTGGGACACGAATGGGAATATTTGTTTTTCGTGGACCTGACTTTTGATGAATATATGAAATACAAACAAAGTTTAGATGCCATCCGTCCGCTGACAAAGAACTTGAGGGTCCTTGGGGAGTATAAGATCGGCAACCAACAACTCTAATGATCATTTCAATCAAATACTTTCGAAACAATGAATGAAATTAAACCAGCCGACCGCCTTAAGAATGTTTCGGAATATTATTTTTCGAAAAAATTGAAAGAAGTGGCCGAGATGAATGCTGCCGGAAACGATGTGATTAGCCTCGGCATTGGCAGCCCTGACCTGCCTCCTTCTGACGAAACAATCCGCATACTTGCTGAAGATGCATCACGTCCGGACGCACACGGCTACCAGCCTTTTGGCGGTCTTCCCGAACTTCGCAAAGGATTTGCAGATTGGTATGCCCACTGGTTTGGTGTTACACTCAACCCCGATACTGAGATACAGCCTCTGATTGGCTCCAAGGAAGGAGTCATGCATATATCAATGGCTTTTCTGAATCCTGGAGACGGCGTTTTGGTACCCAATCCTGGATACCCCACTTACACTGCCGTAAGCAACCTGTTACAAGCAGAAATCCACGAATATGGTCTGGACGAAAACAACGGCTGGCATCCCGACTTTGAAACACTCGAAGCCATGGATCTTTCCAATGTGAAGCTGATGTGGGTGAACTACCCGAACATGCCTACCGGTGGAAGAGCCAGCATGGAACTGTTCAAAAAATTGGTGGATTTCGGAAAACGTCACAGCATCATCATTTGCAATGACAACCCATACAGCTTTATACTTAGTAATGAACACCTAAGCATACTGAGCGTACCGGGAGCCAAAGATATATGCATCGAACTCAATTCCATGAGTAAATCGCACAACATGCCGGGCTGGCGTATCGGAATGGTTGCGACAAACCCGACTTTCCTGCAATGGATCGTCAAGGTGAAAAGCAACGTTGATTCAGGCCAGTTCCGTCCCATGTTGAAAGCTGCGGTCAACGCTTTGAAAGCCGGCCCTGAATGGTATGAGAGCATCAACAAGGTGTATCAGAAACGCCGCATCCTGGCAGAAGACATCCTGCGGGAACTGGGATGTACCTGGGATTCCAAACAGTCGGGTATGTTCCTTTGGGGACGCATTCCCGATTCCTGTTCGGGAGCCGCAGAAATGGCTGACAATGTTTTGTACAAAGCCAAAGTCTTCATCACTCCAGGCTTTATTTTCGGTAGCAAGGGTGAACGCTACATTCGCGTTTCTCTCTGCTGCAAGGAGGAGAATCTATCCGAAGCTTTATCAAGAATCAAGAAATTAAACAATTAACCGATATGGAAACAATGGAATTTGAATCTATTTTGCTACCCGGGGTGGACGCCAAACGTCCGATCGTCATTGCGGGGCCATGTAGCGCAGAAACGGAAGAGCAAGTCATGACTACAGCCAAACAACTGGCGGACAGAGGAATAAAAATATTCCGTGCAGGCATCTGGAAACCCCGGACCAGACCCGGTGCTTTCGAAGGTGGCGGATCAGAAGGCCTTAAATGGTTGCAAAGGGTTCAAAAGGAAACAGGCATGTATACCGCCACCGAAGTAGCCACCGCCAAACACGTGTCAGAAGCCATCAAATACGGCGTTGACATGCTCTGGATTGGAGCACGTACCTCTGCCAACCCTTTCGCCGTACAGGAAATAGCCGACGCATTAATAGGTTGCAACAAACCAATACTGATCAAAAACCCCATCAACCCTGACCTTGACCTTTGGATCGGAGCCATCGAACGGCTTTATCAGGCAGGCATCCGTAAATTGGGTGTGATTCACCGCGGTTTCAGTTCTTCAGACAAAAAAATTTACCGCAATATTCCTCAATGGCATATTCCTATTGAGTTACGCAGACGCTATCCGACCTTGCCTATGTTCTGTGACCCAAGTCATATAGGTGGAAAACGTGAATTGATCGCTTCCATTTCGCAACAGTCCATGGATATGAACTTTGACGGTTTAATCATTGAGTCTCATTGCGACCCGGACTCTGCCTGGAGTGATAAAGACCAACAGGTTACCCCGGACATTCTGGATTACATCATCAACCTGCTCGTTATCCGTGATGAGCAACAAACTACGGAGAATCTGAGTGAACTTCGCAAACAGATAGACGATATCGATGACCAGTTGGTTGAAACGATCGCCAAACGCATGCGGATTTCGAGGGAAATCGGTACCTACAAGAAAGAACACAATATGCAAGTATTGCAGGCTACAAGATACAGTGAGATTTTGGAGGGCAGAATCAATCAGGCTGTTAAGTTTGGGATAGAAGGAGACTGTATGCAGAAGATTCTTGAAGCGATCCATGAGGAATCGGTTCGACAACAGATTGAAATCATCAACGCAAAATAATCACAAAAAATGAAAATATTGATAATCGGAGCCGGGAAGATGGGACGTTTTTTTGCAGATGTACTAAGCTTTCATCATGAGGTTTGCTTGTATGATGTGGACCCGAAGCAGTTGAAGTTTGTTTACAATGCCATACGCACTACGGATTTGGAAGAAGTCAGGACTTTCGAGCCCGAACTGATGATAAACGCCGTAACCATCAAGTATACGATTGATGCTTTTGAGAGTGTAATACCTTACCTTCCAAAAAATTGCATCTTGTCGGACATTGCTTCCGTCAAGACCGGCCTGAAAGATTTCTATGCAAATAGCGGCTTCCGGTTCGTTTCATCCCACCCGATGTTCGGCCCGACTTTTGCCAGCCTCAGCGATTTGAGCACACAGAGTGCGATCATCATTTCTGAATCAGATGCTTTGGGTAAGGCTTTTTTCAAAGATGTTTACCATTCTCTAAGACTCAACATTTTCGAATACACCTTCGAAAAACATGACCAGACAACGGCCTATTCCCTTTCCATCCCGTTTGCATCCACACTGGTCTTCGGATCTGTCATGCGTCATCAGGAAGCTCCCGGAACGACATTCAAAAAGCACATGGCCATCGCAGAAGGACTGATGTCGGAAGATGACTACCTGCTTCAGGAAATAC
>JALNXZ010000135.1 GCA_023230125.1 Bacteroidales bacterium
CGCATCCAACTTTCCATGAAAGGCTTGTAAATCAGAAGAACCGTCATTTTTCCTTAAAAAAATCCATTAACGAAACCGGTTTGATTAATGGACAGAAACTGTGGCGAGAGACCTTTTCTATGGCCGGACGGCGTAAGACGAACGCTTTTCAGAATTCATCAGGTTATTGGTTTGTTTATCTATGTGTTGAAAATTTAAGGAAAATCGTGACATTTTAGCATTTTGCACCTATGATTTTATCAAAACCAATGGAATCATTTATTTAAAAAAACTTATTTATTTGCTTGAATATGTATTGGATAACCTGAATTAGTCGAAAATAAAACAAAAAACCACTCTGAAAATTTTCATGTTTCTGCCAAAAAGCGTACTTTTGCCGCCGTTCTGATAACACGAAAAGACTCGCTAGCTCAGTTGGTAGAGCAACAGACTCTTAATCTGTGGGTCGTGGGTTCGACCCCCACGCGGGTCACGTCTGAGAAGGCACTTATAATTAGGTTTATAAGTGCTTTCATTTTTCATTGTTGCAATTATTTCTTAACAGACAAAGGCTTGCCTTTTTCGCCCAAATAAACGCCAATCAGCACCACATTTTCCTTACCATTGTTGAATCCATTGTGAAAGGTATTCACTACTTCTGCAAAACAACTATTTTCCGGAAATTGCATGGTCTCTCCATGTTCCAGCTTTACATTTAAGGTCCCTTTCAAAACATAAGCAAACACTGGATAATCATGTTTGTGCCAACCTGTAGAATCTCCGGACGGAATTGTTATTTTCGAAATGGACACTTCACTATTTTGAGAGGAAGGAAAAATGATTTTCTGCCCGATAGATGTCGTGTCCGTTTTTAAAACAGGTTCGATCAGAATGCCCTTATTGTATTGTGCCAAACTATTAAAACAAAAAACGAAAAGGACTAAAAAAATAAAGGTGATTTGCTTCATAACTGTTATAATTGTTTTTTTTGATTTAGGTTATTCTTATAGTCTAAAAATGTGCTTATCCATGAGTTATAGATATATAAAAATATTACTCCTCTAGAATTTCCAGCTGTCTGATTATCTGATCTTCAGAAACATAATAAGGCTGTCCTTCCCGTATGGTTTGATATATATGTTCGAAAACATTCAGATAGGAGGATTTGATCGCTGGAATCTTTTCCTGAAGTTTAGTACCGTCATCGGTGATTGTCGTGAGGATACCATCTCTGCCCGCTTCTTCAACTCCAAACAAAGGATTTACCGGGCTCATGCCTTCCTGCAATTGCTTTTCCTGTACATCGGTGCGCTGTTTCACATAAGTGCCCTTGTTGCCGTGAATTACAAAAGCCGGTTGTGCTTCTACCACAGAATAGCTTGTGGTGACAAATACCTGCAAATCATTGGGAAACGACAGATGAATATGAGCGTAATCATCAACCTGTGTATTCACCCGTATATATCCCAAAGTTTTTTTCCAATTCAAAGGCAAACCGAAAGCAGCAAATACGGCATCCAATAAATGCGGACACAAATTGTACATGAGGCCACTACCTGGCACAGGTGTTTCTTTTAAAACATTTGAGTCTATGGTGTCCCTATATCTGTCATAGCGGATATGAACTTCGACCACGCGCCCCAATTTTCCCGAATCAAGTACTTGTTTGACTGATTGGAAATCACTGTCGAAACGACGATTTTGATATGGTAAAATGAAAAGATGCCGTTTTCTGGCTTCTTCAAATAGTTGTTCTGCTTGTGCAGAATGGACCGTAAAGGGTTTTTCAACCAAGACTCGTTTACCGGCCAGAAGGGCTTTCATGGCATATTCAAAATGCGTAGCATTGGGTGTATTTACTACCACCAATTCAATATCAGAGTCGGCCAGCAAATCATCAACGGAATCGTAACTTTTAATACCTGGATAATCTTTACCAGCCTTTTTTACAGACCTTTCAACGACGGCTTTCAATTCAAAGCCGTCATGAACATTCAAGAATGGTGCGTGAAATATTTTTCCGGACATGCCATAAGCCAATAGTCCGGTTTTGATAGGAATTTTCATACGATAATAATTTTTTCGTTTAAGGTCATATGGAACTCGCATGTCCAATTTATCATAAACTTGGACGTTTTTACAAACATGCTCGTTTCATAGATCATTTATTTTTTCTTTGGATATTACCTATATAATGATAGATTTCCCCTGATTCAGAAATACCTTCCAAAGTAATTTTATATTCATTATCCTTGTCTGCGGTTGGGAATCCGGTAGTGATATTTCCCATACTATCTGTGAAAAGCGAAGGATTCCAATATATAGTTGTTCTCAAGTCCGGTTTGCTATCTTTATACACGCTGTCTACATCATATTTTGGTACATAAAATTCAGATGGCTTTTGATATCCGAGGGGATAGACACAAGCTATGCTTATTTGTTTGGGGGATTCCAGATTTATACTTTTTCTTAGCATGATGATGATGGCTCCATTTCCGCCTTTAGCCCCAAAGATTGCAGCACTTGGGCCTTTAAACACCGAAATGTTTTCAACATCGTTTGAGGTCAAATAAGTCAATTCACTGGTTTCCATGACCTCAATGTCATCAATCGATATATATGGCAACCCTTGACTGCCACGGATAGAAATGCTTTCTCCACTAACCGATACACCTGGAATCATACTCAAGATGTCAAGAATAGCAATTCCCGGCATCTTGTCCAATTCTTCCAAACCGACTGACTTTTCAGCCATGCCTGAATAATAATTTTCAAAATTAGTCACATTTTTTTGAGCGGTGACTGTCACTTCTTTTAGATTAATGACAGGCATTCCACCGTCATTAAAATATTTATCTTTACTTTGCTTGAAGTAATCGTCTAGATTGGCTATTTCGCTCTTTTTCGTGATTGGATTGAATGCGGATATTTCGGCAAAATCATCCGGGTCAGGAATAATTTCCACGTCTCCAAAATTTTTCTGTTTGATGGCTTTAAAAATGAAACAGCTACTGTCTGGGAAGCTGACATCCATTATATATTTACCAAGAGAATCGGTTTTGGTAGCTTTCATAAAATAATCATTGGTCAGCGAAATCATAAAGACATCTGCATTCCATGATGGTTTATTGAACAAATTGACCACTTTTCCAGACAAAGTTTGGCCAGCTTCAAGATAATACTGAATCGGCACCTTTTTTCCACTGACCACATCCGCTGTCCTAAATCGTCTCCATCCTTGTGTAAGCATCAAAATATCCAGTTTTTCTTGTGTTTCTTTACTGGCATCTATGAAATATGCTCCAGGGTCTTCTATATAACCTTTCAGATCGGAAGTAAGCAAGAGATTGGTCATGATATTGTCAGCCAATGAATCCTGAATAACATAAAAATTGTCAGTGACACTCAAAGAAAAATTTCCTTTGACCGGTATGCTGTCCTTATCAAGAAGATTGAAATTCAGCATCACGTTTTCCCGACGGTCGTAACCAGCTTTATCTGTTTTCATTTTGATCGTATATGCTGTTGATGGAAACACAAAAGCAAGACGTTCAGTAAGTGTTTCGCTTGTCAATTGATTGACAACAGAAAACGACGTAATACCCGGATGAAGTATAGATTCGGATAGCTTCCCGGATAAGGTTTGGGCTGAGAGCTCTTCGAACAAGAGTATTTCTCCTCTTGTATGAATCAGCAAACAGAGCGATTTTTCCTCTAAATCAGTTCGGTTGATGATTTCATATATAATTTTACCACGATTATGCTTTAACTGCAAAATAATACCGCTGTTTTTCGCTGGACCGAATTTGAATTTTTTTTCAAAACCTTTGGCTGTTTTTGCGTTTACATAATAAACCTTATTTGGCTGTACATACATAAAAAATTTACCCATTCCCTTGTGCGTCGACTCAAACTTACAAAGTTCTTCACCAAGGCTGTCAACTACATTTCCTGTCATTTCGACAGAAAGTCCATCTGAACCGATAGCCTTAAACGCTACCGTTTGGAAGCAATCGGACAATAGCGTGCCCCCCTCCGGAAAAAATTGCAGATCAAAGTCTTCTTCAAAGGAAGGCAGAATAAACTTCTGATGATACGTGGACTGGTTATCTGCAAAAGAAACCTCCATGGATTTATTCTTGAAGGAAGAATTATCAAGTTTGATGGGAAATGAAACGGATCCATTCGCATTTGTTACTCCGGTAGCCTTCATCAATTTATTGCCTGTCCAATCGAGCATACTCAACACCTTTTTATTTGCAATGGGCTCTTTTCTTGCATTTGTAAACCGGATAGTAGCAACAACTACTCCATCCAGTGGTTTGCTATAGAAAATAGAACCCTTTATTGCGTCATCAATTGGATTTCCAATGAAAATCTGCTTTCTGAAAAAGAAATCATCACCAGTGTTGCGCATCCAATAGGAATAAGCACGCAATGTGTAGTAACCGAACGGTATTTCTGCAGAAAGTTTAATTTTTCCAACAAAGCCGAGAGAATCTTTTCGAATCTTGATCCGTTGATAAACGGAATCTGCCTGATTGATTAGTTCGACATAAATGAATTTGCTTTGAGCCTTCGGAGTGTGGGTAATGGCATTCACCAGGTAACCTTTGAACCAGATATCCTCTCCTGCACTGTAATAGGGCTTGTCAGTCTGAAGATATAGTTTCTCCTGAGGCAACCGCATCACTTGGCTATTAAAAAAGGCTATCACTTGATCTGAAAAACCGGACTGATAGGCTTGGCTCATCGAAACATTGTTGAAACAGGCAAAAAACAATCCGAGTACAAACAGTTTATGAATTTGGTTCATCATACCATGTTAATAGCTTTATTTCCTTTGTTTTATACCGTATTCTGCGGAATATGTGATCCTTTTTTGGATTCTGTTAATTCGGTGTAAATATATGAATAATAATAGGACTGAAATAAAATTTGTTTGTACCAAATCAGTTCATCATCGTTCATTCTGAGAAAAAGTGAAGTTGACTTTT
>JALNXZ010000078.1 GCA_023230125.1 Bacteroidales bacterium
TTGTTTCCCAATATAAGCCAGAATACCACCATCAACGTACAGGATATGTCCGTTTACGAAGTCAGAAGCATCGGATGCCAGGAAGATGGCTGGGCCTTGAAGGTCGGCAGTCGTCCCCCATCTTGCAGCCGGGGTTTTGGAAATGATGAATTCGTTGAAAGGATGACCGGGAACACGAAGCGGAGCTGTTTGCGGTGTTTCGATATATCCCGGGCCAAGGCCATTAACCTGAATGTTAAATTCACCCCATTCAGAAGCCAAGTTCTTGGTCAGCATTTTAAGACCACCTTTTGCAGCAGCATAAGCAGATACGGTTTCACGACCGAGTTCACTCATCATGGAACAAATATTGATGATCTTGCCTTTTTTCTTGGCAATCATTCCAGGAGCAACAGCCTTTGAAACGATGAACGGACCATTCAAGTCAATGTCAATGACTTGACGGAATTCAGCAGCTGTCATATCAACAGCAGGAATACGTTTGATAATACCTGCGTTATTAACCAGAATATCTATAACGCCCACTTCTTTGGTTATTTGGGCAACCATCGCATTCACTTGTTCTTCATTGGTTACATCACAAACATAACCATGAGCCTTAATGCCAGAATTCTTATATTCTGCCAAACCTTTTTCTACCAATTCAGCCTTGATATCGTTGAAAACGATGGTTGCGCCTGATTCGGCAAAACCCTTGGCAATAGCCATACCAATACCATAAGAAGCACCAGTAATCAGGGCAATCTTACCTTCTAATGAAAATTTGTTCATTGATTATAATTTTTAAAAAAATTGAATTATTTCAGTTCTGTATTTTTGAAAAAATCCTGATCGCCATAATCTAAGTTTTCACCACCCATACCCCAAATAAAGGTATAATTGGAGGTTGCGGCAGCTGAGTGAATGGACCATTCAGGAGAAAAAACAGCTTGATCGCCCTTCATCCATATGTGACGGGATTCTGTCGGTTCGCCAAGGAAATGCACGACTGCCTCTTCTTCAGGAACTTCAAAATAAAAATATGCTTCCATACGACGGCTATGAATATGAGCAGGCATGGTATTCCAAACACTGCCGGGGGCCAATTCTGTCATACCCATCTGAAGTTGACAGGTAGGAAGCACTTGATTTACTATCATCTTGTTGATATTGCGGTGGTTTGAACCTTCAAGAGTACCCAATTCAACACGAACTGCATCTTCTTTAGTGATTTTCTTATCGGGGTATGTTTTGTGAGCTACCAAAGAGTTGAAATAAAATTTGGCCGGATTTTTAGCATCTTTGCTTTCGAAAAACACTTCGCGGTCACCAGCACCCAAATACAAAGCTTCTTTGTATTTCAGTTCAAAACTTTGGTCACCAACTTTTACAATGCCTGCCCCAACACCCACATTAAAAATACCAAGTTCACGACGATGCAAAAAGCAAGGTGCTTTCAAAGGATCAATGGCTTCCAGTTTTAGACTTTCGCCTTCCGGTTTTGCGCCACCAACGACCATACGGTCAAACATAGAATATACCATATTCACTTCGTTGGCAACAAAAAGTGTCTCTATCAGAAACTCTTTGCGCAAACGTGTCGTGTCATAACTTTTGGCATCAGCAGGATGTGATGCATAGCGGATTTCATAATTAGTCTTCATAAAAATATTTTATAAATTTAGTAATATCATAATTGAGGTTTACCGGGGAAAAAAGCACATATGCCATCTGCATAAATCCATATAAAATCTTCCGAGTATCTTCGCAAAGTTAGCTCAAATGTTGTAAAAATCCATAATTTTTTCCGGGCTTTTATGAATATTTCAAAATACAGCTTTAAAAAATAATCTTTTTTCTCATTTTACCTAAATTTTATGAATATTGACCTTATTGCATTAAACCATTTTATGTAATGCCTATCAAACATCCGAATAAATTGGAAATTTAAGAATTTGGGATTCATAAAAAATATGGTCATTAGACCGTCACAAAGAACAATTCGAAATATGAGACGATTTTACGCACTTTTCATTTTACTGACCACGATCAGTATTTCAACCTTTGCTCAACACAGCATTCAAGGTAAAGTTTTAGACAAAAATAATGAAGGGGGCATAGAAATGGCAACCATCCGGTTGCTCAACTTGACGGACTCGACATTGGTCCAAGGATGTCAGACAGACGACAGAGGCTCTTTTTCACTCTCTAAAGTGAAGGATGGAAATTATATCATTGAAGTCCGTTTTCTTGGTTACGACAACCTTTATAAAAACGTTTCCATAGCCGGTAAATCCATCATTCTTAAAAATCTTTTAATGGAAGCTGCCGACAAATATCTCAATGAAGTACAAGTCACCGGAATGACAGCTCAAATGTCTGTAAGGGGTGATACCATCGAATACAACTCAGCTGCCTTCAAAACCGCAGAGAATGCAGTTGTGGAAGATCTTCTGAAGAAATTGCCTGGCGTAGTTATAGACACTGAAGGCAAAATCACTGTCAATGGTGAAGAAATCAAAAAAGTTCGCGTTGACGGCAAAAAGTTCTTTGGCAACGATATCCAAATGGCGACAAAAAACATCCCTGTAGACATGGTTGATAAAGTACAGGTTGTTGACCAAAAATCCGACATGGCTCTATTGACAGGATTCGAAGATGAAAATACAGAAAGAATCATCAACCTCACCATCAAGGCAAACCGCAAGAAAGGAATTTTCGGTAACATTACCGCAGGCGGGGGCCAAGACATTGACGGAAATTTCAGATACAATAATAATGCCTATGTAAACTTATTGAATGGAGACGCTCAAACAGCCATTGTCGGCGGAGCAAACAACACAAACACTCAAAGAAGCGGACGAGGACGTGGAGGCATGGGCGGTGGAATAAACGGTATCACTGAAACACAAAATCTCGGCGTCAACAATAATACGGAAGTTTCAAAGACATTGAAAGTGGGTGGTGATGGGACTTACAACCATACGACAAACACCTCTGAAACCTCTTCAGAACGAGAAAGCTGGATGAGCGGAGTCACCTATAACAATAAAAATGAATCGACTTCGAAGAAAGAAAACCATCAGGCTAACATGCGCCTCGAACTGGAGTGGAATCCCGATTCACTGACAACTTTGATCGTTCAGCCTAACATCGGTGCCACCAAAGGAATTTCAGGAAACAACAGCGAATATAAATATTTTTCTGAAGGAGACAGCATCAGTTGGGGCAATTCAAACAACAGCAGTGAAAGTCATGGTTTGGATGCAAGCATGAACATAATCCTGAACCGTAAATCAAAAAGCAGAAAAGGAAGGTCTTTCACCATCAATGCAGGTGGTTCATTGAACAATTCTGACAGTGAAGGTCTCAATAAGTCCAACAAGACGACAGCGGACACAACCATTAACATTGATCAGCATACCACCAACGAATCACATTCATACAATGCGAACATTCGTATCTCTTATGTGGAACCATTATGGAATCTCAAAAATTATCTGGAAACGGCTGTCAACGCCCGTTTAAATACCAGAAACTCTGATAAGTTGCAATACAATATGGATGGATATGGCGATTATACGGTACTTGACTCCATTTATAGCAATCGTTTTGAAAATGATTTCTACAATGAATCCTTGGAGATGAATTTCCGCCATCAAGAGTCCAGTTATAATTATATGCTTGGGATGAAGGTCGAACCCTCTCAAACATACAGTACCTCCTATTATAAAAACGGAGATATACTTGACAGAAAAAATGAGGTCGTCAATTATTCTCCATCCGCTCAGTTCAAGTATAATTTCGGCAGGAAAAAATTCGCCCGACTCGAATACCGTGGCCGTACCAATCAACCCAGCATCGAACAAATGCAACCGGTCAAAAACAACAACAACCTGATGAATGAAACGATGGGGAATCCATCCCTGAACCCGGCATTTGATCAAAGTCTCCGTTTGATGTACTCCAGTTTCAATGCTACACGCTATTCTTCTTTCAATGTCGGTTTGAGTGGATCTATCACCAAAGACGCATTGGTTTCAAACAGCATTTATGATGTAACCGGTAAAGAGTACAGGCAGACCGTCAACTCTGAAAAGGCTCCTTTCAGTACAAGGGCTAACATCATGTTCAATACGCCTATCATCAAGAACAGGTTACAGTTCAATACCCGTTCTGAGGTGGGATACATTCAGAAATATGGCTACTCTGACAGAAGCGGTATCTCCTCTCCTTTTGTTTCTGAAGAAAGCGACTTGTTAAGATTGGGTATTTTAAGCAATACACAGACAAAAAATGTCAGTGAAAGATTATCCCTGACTTTTACAACGGACGTGATTGAATTTGGTGCCCGCGGATCTGTTGAGTACAACAAAACACAAAATAACCTGAACCTTAACAAGAGTCAGGAAACGAAAGATTGGACTGGGGCAGGCAATGTGAATCTACACTTGCCGTATAACTTCACTGTCTCAAATGATATCAGCTACACCACCCGTCAAGGATACTCAAGCTTCGACCAAAATGAACTGGTTTGGAACGCATCCGTTGATAAATCCATATTCAAGAAGCAAGGAACCGTTTCCCTGAAAATGTATGATATTCTTCATCAGAAACTCAATATTAGGGAAACAATCGGAGACAACTTCAGAGAGCTAAGCCGTTATAATACACTGACAACTTATGTAATGCTGAGTTTCACCTACCGGATTGCCAAATTTGGTGGCGGTGCAACCGGAACTGACATGATGCGAGGTCGTCATAATGGTCACGGAGGTCCTGATGGATTTGGCAGAGGCCCGGAAATGTAAAACAATTTTTAGGTTCTAAGTATTTTTATTTTGTTTTTACAATTTCCAATAAATTAAAACCAGCATACATTCCTGTTTTTTGACTGATATAGAAATCCAGAATACCATCAGATCCAACAACAACGTTTTCAAGTTTTACAAATTCATTTGTATTATTTAGCATGATACCGCTTGGGCTGGAAGAAACGTCATTTGCTTCATACAAAATATCGGATTGATCATTATTTGTAAAGGTGTCGTTTGTTGAAAACAACACATTTACAGAATAAGTGCCTTCTTCAATTACAAATCGAAGACCGCTTTTAGCGGGATATAAGAAAGTATTCATATTGATGCCGAAATAGACCTCCATATAAATATCAGGATATGGCCCCATATCGCCTGACAAAACCGGATTTCTATATTTAAGAAGTACCAATGATCTATTAGTCATTTCTTCGGGTAATTGACTCGGTTTTACAATACGGGTACCCCATTTTATACCCGATACATCTTTCAGGAAATAGTTTTCATAGCCCTCATATTGGGCCACAGGACAGCGATTGATTACAATACCTTGATCAATCGTGACAAACTCATATTCACGGTCATATAAAACCGGAGAAATGACAAGTTTGCGGCCAATGGCACTTTTAATAATGAATGTAATAGTATCAAAAGATACACTTGACACGACATCCGCATCTTTAATTTTAGCATATATCGTTTTAACACCATATCCGGAAGAGAAGTCAAAATGAACAGGATTGTCAAAATCAATCCATAAAGCATCTGAGAAATCAGCATTCTCAGATAACATATAGTGGGTTGGTGTACCTTTGTATGTAAAACTCACAATAACACTTTGAGATATAGTATTTATGGCTCCTGAATCGATAGATACGGAAGACAATGAAGTCGCTTCCGCCAATAAAATCGCATCCGACTTGATGATAGTTTCTTCGGATGCAGTTTTTACTTTAAGATAAACAGTTTTTATTCCGAGCGTTGATGACAAGGTATAATTGATATTCCATGATGTAAATGCTATCCACGTTGCCTCTTTCAACTCAGGATCCTCAGATATCATATAATATAAAGGATTATCACCTGATAAATCTAGAGAAATGTCAATATCAGGATCTTTTGTGATGGAATCCCCGTTGTTTATAGATATGGAATGAAGGGATAACGGTACTTTTAAAAAGAATATCGAATCTGAAACCACATTGGATTCACCAAAAATATTCTTCAATTTTAGATATACAGTATGATTACCTTCCACATCTGTCAAAGAAACCGATATCTTTGTTACAAAGGGAATCCAAGAAACGCCAGTGAATGTTGAGTCTTCAGAAATCATATAAGAAGTAGTCGAACCGCTATACAAAGCAGCAACTGATACAGCTCTGCATGTAGTTGTATCCGCCCCGACATTGATGGAGACATTTTTCAACACCGGTGCAGTAGAAAGCATATTCAATCGGTCTTGATAAGTCTCTTTAACTCCGGGTTTCAACATCTGAATAAAATATTGTGCATCTTCTTTGTCGCTGGAATTTGATGAACTTTCAAAAATGGCCATGTATTTTTCCACTTTCGTTATTAAGTCGGGGTTAAAATCAAGATTTACAAGTAATTTCCCATCATTGACCGCATAAGATGTTCCCTGACAATTATCTGAAGATGAAACTTTCACTCCCGTTGTATCAGTGATTCCGGATAATAAGACAGACAGACTTCGAAACCAAAAGTTATTAGATTTCGGAACATCCAACCTGAAGGTAAGATTTTGACCATCTATGGTTTTTGTAACAGTCGTGTTTTTACGCATAAACCAATATTCATACATTTCATCTAAACTTGGAAACCATATTGAGTCGTTTCCGGACGCCCCATACAAAGTCTCTACTTGTTGATAGTACGCCTGTTCCATTCCAGCGGAGGGTAAATGATTACCTCCAACAAGCCAGGTTCTATCTACCTCGGGTATTACTCCGGAGGCCTGATCTGCTAAAATTGTAAGAAAATAGTTCAGTAAATTAGAATTATAAAAATCTCTCTTAACGCAAACAACACCTTTTTCCAAAGTGAACTCTTGTGAAAATGGTTTTACCCTAGTCACAACTTGTTCTTGAGCTGTTGTTATCTTTATTAAATTACATCCATTTGCATTTGCTATGTATGAATGATCTCCATTTGGTTCAATAAGCGTCTTTGGAAACCGACCTGTCATCTGTCTAATAATCTTACCATTAGAAGCTATCATATCATTAAATGAGGATTCCCCGATACCTGTTGTGCGAACATCATGGAAGGCTGTCGTAAACCCAAAGTCTTGAGCTATCCTAAGTTCTTTAGGAGTAACCCAGTGGGCCTCTCCTTGCGCATCTCTTCCCATTAAAATGAGAAGCCACTCAAATACT
>JALNXZ010000079.1 GCA_023230125.1 Bacteroidales bacterium
GATCCGTTCGGTTGGTGTGATGGGTGATGAACGCACTTATGAAAACGCAGTCGCCCTGCGCGCCGTAACCTCTACGGATGCCATGACCGCCGACTGGGCTCATTTGCCTTACGAATTTCTGGCCAAGGTGTCCAACGAAATCATCAACAAAGTGAAAGGGGTTAACCGCGTAACTTATGACATCTCGTCCAAGCCGCCGGCAACCATTGAGTGGGAATAAAAAAATCAAAAGTCATCGCCGCCGGTTACAGATTGGGCTTTGTTAACGTTTTCGGGCGTATTTCTACTTTTTTCATGTAATTTGGTATCGTTTGCTTTGTGCTGGGCATAACCCTCCTTTGTGCAAGTAATCGGGCATCGCTCCCGGTGTGCAGCGGCATAGCCTACTTTATGCAGGTAATCGAGCTCCGCTTCCGGTGTGCAGCGGCATAGTCTCGGGCTCCGTTCGCCCGTCCTTGTGATCGCTTGATTCCTGCGCTATTTGTTTGTCTCTTGCAGAGCCTTCACAAAATAGCCTTGCAGTCATCTGCGCGACTCACTGCGTCCGTTCTCAAAGTCGCCCTCAACCATACCGCTTCCCGCCGTCCGCTTTTCGGGATATTTTAAAGCTTAGCAATAATAATCAACTGGTGAAAGATTTATTTTGTGTGAATATATTGTAAATATATATATATGTTATATTTGCAATTTATGTAATAACTACAAATAGGTATATTTGATCATTCAAGAACCAGGGAAAGATATAGTAATATACGGGAACTCAAAAGTGAGGGCAATATGTAAAATAGTATAAATTTATTTCAGTATGTAAACTTATAAGTTGATTTAATGAAAATTGTTGATATCTTTGCAATCGTAAAAGGCAGTCTTCTTTCAGTTCAATTTGATGGAATGAGCTCTGATGAGTTTGCATTGCTTTTCGACAATTGGAATGATGTCGAATATTTAGAACAATTCTTTGAAGACAATAAAGCAGATTTACAAAGTGGCTTTTATGGGAAAATTTCAGTTGAAGAAGCTGTTTCAAGAACAATAGAAGAAGCAGAGGCGTTAGAAGAATATATCAGAAATGTTGCAAAAACCGGATGTTCAGATCCTGATGAAAATAGACTGGATTTGACTTTCCATAAACTAAGTGAAAAAGATTATTCAATTCTACTTTTAAAAAGTAAAGCTTATGGTTTACACAATCACTCTTGGTTAAGAATTTATGCAATACGCATAGCAGAAAATCTTTATGTGGTTTGTGGAGGTGGTATTAAGCTTACGGAGACAATGAATGAACGAAAACACTTACTGAAAGAATTAGAAAAACTAGAAGCCACAAAACAATACCTCAAAAAAATTGATTTACTCAATGAGGATGATTATGATTTTACAGAGATAAGCGACCATGAATAAAGATGAAATCTTAAACAAGCTACAAAACGTTGTTTCAACAGAACCAAGCAAATGGCATGAAGATGCGGATTTTCGGTTCCAGAACAAAGAGTGGTTAAAGCGCTCGCAGTGTGTTGCGCTTAATATCTTACGTACATTAAGGGCAAAAGATTTAAGTCAAAAAGATTTGGCTGAGAGATTGGGCGTTTCACCTCAATTAGTAAACAAATGGGTGAAAGGAAAAGAAAATTTCACTTTTGAGACTGTTGCAAAATTAGAAGAGGCATTGAATATTGAGTTAATGTCTGTAACGGGATTTGAAGGCATTCAAAAGACTGAACTTAAAATGGTTGAGATTCCATACAGTGTGCTGACACAAAACATTCAGCCTGAAATTAAGGAACATTCTCTGGAAATGAATGTTATTTCTTTTACATGCTCTGAGGTCCATTATGATGATTACAAAAAAACAATTTAATGAATGACAATCAAGTAGGTTTTAAATTACTGAAAATTACAACCGTACAATTTGCTGTTATTGAGAACGCTTTTGTTGAATCAGAACCAATTAAATTGGGTGCAGGGGTAAATTATGGGATTGATGAAAAGAATAAGGTCATCACTTGCTTTGTTCGATTTCAATTTTTGATCAATGAATCACCTTTTTTAATTATTCATGTTAAATGTGATTTTGGAATAGAAGATAATGCCTGGATGAGTTTTATCAGTACAGACAAAAAAGAAATAAAATTTCCAATAGGTTTTGTAAGACATTTGGCTGTGTTGTCTGTTGGTACTGCGCGAGGTATACTACATTCCAAAACAGAAAATACTAAATTCAATAAATACTTTTTACCTACTATTAATGTAAATGAATTTATAAAAGAAGGATTTAGCTTTCAAATAGTAAAGCACCCTTCTGCTTGATTCAATAAACCTTGCTTGCGAGTTCACCTTGCTACGCTTCCGTTGTCCTTTGAGCCTTCTATATTTTGTATCGCCAGACTCTTCATGGGCCACCTGCGCCCGTCCGTCGAAGTCGGTGTCGGCCACGCCGCTGCCCTTCAGTGCGCTACTTTGGGTGTAACTTGATATTCTCTTATTCAGATGCAGCTGGCATTAAAGATACTCAAATTTCATTGAACAAAGGTGCATATATTGTAAATATAGATGGGAAGTCAACAAAAGTTATTGTAGAAGAATATCATTTGGTTCTGAACTGAACCCGGAATGTTGTGTCCAACTTTTTGGGTTCAGTTCAAAAGGGAGTGCTGTCGATCCTTACACAAAACACTTATAAAAAGGACATAGAACTCGTATAGAAACCACTATTGAACCTTATATATAAAAAAAGAGCATCTCAAAATTTTACTTTTAAGACACCCTCATTCTATAAATTGACGTTTAGAATATTATTTCACTTTCTTCATCACCTGCCAGATAAAGAAACCGATCAGCATCAAGTAAGCACCCAATGAAACCCATTCAGCTCCGGCAGAAGCCATCCAGTCAGCCATCACCCAGTTCGCGCCCAAAAAACGGATGGCGGCACTGACGACCCCCATCAAGGCTCCACCGGCAATGAAACCGGATGCTAATAGTGTACCCTTGTCTTTGCGTTCTTCATTCACCTTCTGATCTTTGGTGCGCGTGGAAACATACCATTGGATGGCTCCACCCACCAATAAAGGCAAGTTCAGATCCAGAGGAATAAACATGCCCAAGGCAAAAGCCAGAGCCGGGACATGGAAAAAGGTCAGGATGACAGCCAACAATGCTCCTATTCCGTACAAATACCATGGAGCAGAGGTACCCGACATCAGCGGGTCAATGACAGCAGCCATGGCGTTTGCCTGCGGAGCGACCAGTGCACCGTCACCGACAAAGCCGTAGGTCTTGTTTAATATCAAGATAACGCCACCGACAGTAGCAGCAGAGACCAAGGTCCCGAGAAATTTCCATCTTTCCTGAGTCGCCGGTGTCGAACCCAACCAGTATCCGATTTTCAGGTCAGTGATAAAACCACCGGCCATGGAAAGAGCCGTACAAACGACGCCGCCCATGATCAAGGCAGAGATGATACCGCTGGAACCTTTCAGACCGACAGCGACCATGATGACAGAAGCCAGAATCAAGGTCATTAAGGTCATACCGGAAACAGGATTGGTACCCACGATGGCAATGGCGTTTGCGGCAACGGTGGTGAACAGAAAGGCGATGATGCCGACCACTAAAATGCCGACCACTGCATACAACAAATTAAAATGCATCACACCAAAGAAGAAAAATGCAAAAACAGCCAATAGAGCAACAACAACCCCTATGGCAACGATTTTCATCGGGAGATCCCTTTGGGTACGGGTATCCACCTTTTTTGCCTGTGACTTATCGCCTTTGAGCTCTCGAGATGCCACGCCTACCGCAGACTTGATGATACCCCAGGATTTGACGATGCCGATGATGCCGGCCATGGCAATGCCACCGATACCGATGTGGCGGGCATAGCTGCTGAATATCACTTCGGGGGACATGCCTTTCACGGAGTCCACAACGGCCGGATTCAGCCACTGCAAAGTGCCATCGTTCATTTGACCGAGGATGGGGACGATGATCCACCATACCAAAGCGGAGCCGGCACAAATGATTGCGGCGTATTTCAGACCGACAATATAGCCCAGACCAAGAATGGCCGCACTTGTATTGATCTTAAAGACAGCCTTGAATTTATCGGCTATTTCGGCTCCATAAGGAAGAACCCGGGAAGTGAAAGCTTCACTCCACGCTCCGAAGGAGGCAACCACAAAATCAAAAAGTCCACCTACAAGACCGGCTATCAGAAGCGGCTTGGCCTGGCTCCCACCCTTCTCTCCCGAGACAAGCACCTGTGTCGTGGCAGTTGCTTCCGGAAAAGGGTATTTCCCATGCATATCCTTGACAAAATATTTTCGGAACGGTATCAGGAACAAGATACCCAAAATACCGCCTAACAAGGAACTCAGGAATACCTGCATGAAATTGACCGTCATGTCGGGATATTTTGCCTGTAAAATGTATAGTGCAGGCAAAGTAAAGATGGCACCCGCCACAATGACGCCGGAACTGGCACCAACGGATTGGATGATCACATTCTCTCCCAGGGCATTTTTTCGCTTGGTTGCACCGGACAAACCAACTGCAATGATGGCAATCGGTATGGCCGCCTCAAAAACCTGTCCGACCTTGAGACCCAAATAAGCAGCAGCAGCTGAAAAAAGCACAGCCATCAATAAGCCCCAGGATATGGACCACGGGGTGGCTTCCGGATATGTTTTATCCGGAGACATGAGGGGTTTGTATGCTTCATCCGGTTTCAATTCACGGAAAGCATTTTCCGGCAAACCGGATTTTTCTTGTACTTCCATAGAAATAGATTTAATCCGAAATATTATACGACTTGGTTTATCTGATGAAGAGCAATTCGCGGTATTTAGGCAAAGTCCACATCTCGTTGTCAACAATCAGTTCCAACTTGTCAATATGATAACGGATCTTGTTGAAATATGGAGCAACCGTATCGTGATAAGCGACAGCCTTTTCTCTTTCTCTTTCAATCTTATTAGCCACTTTCCTGGCTTCAACCATCAAACCGACCATCTTATGAACAGCATCCATATTTGATTCGATTTCTTCGATCAGATCCAGTTTTTCTGCAGACAATTTCTTGTATTTTTCAGGTTCAAACAATTGTTTGAGTTTATAGACATTATCAAGCAGAGACGACTGATAGAGCGTAGCAAGAGGGATGATATGGTTCAAGACCATGTCACCAAGGACTCTGGCTTCAATCTGTATTTTCTTGGTATATGTTTCCCATTTTACTTCATTACGAGCAATCAAATCCACTTCACTCATGACGCCTGTTCTGGCAAACATTTCGATGACAGACGGCTTCAAATAAGCATCAAATTGTATGGGTACACTGACTTCACAGTCAAGACCGCGCGCTGAGGCTTCTGCTTTCCATTCATCGCTGTATCCGTTTCCGTCAAAACAAACAGGTTTTGAAGCGGTGATCAATTCACGGATGATGGCGAAAATAGCTTTCTCCTTGGTCTCACCGGCAGCAATATGTTTTTTCACATCTGCGTTGAAATTCATCAATTGGTCAGCAACAGATGTGTTCAGTGCCGTAATGGCTGATGCACAGTTGGCGGAAGACCCGACGGCACGAAATTCAAAACGGTTTCCTGTAAAGGCAAAAGGTGAGGTTCGGTTGCGGTCTGTATTGTCTATCAACAACTCAGGAATCTGGCCTACCCCCAACTGCAAAACACCCTTTGCATCGAATTTGATGGCCTCATCTGTCGTTGATGCCTCCAATTTATCCAACACCTGAGAAATCTGGGAACCCAGAAAGGCAGAGATAATGGCAGGAGGAGCTTCATTGGCACCCAAGCGATGTTCATTTGTAGCAGAAGCAACGGACGCTTTTAGGAGTGCGTTGTTTTTGTAAACTGCCATCAGGGTATTGACAAGGAAAGTAACAAACAATAGATTTTCCTCGCCGGTTTTTCCAGGGTTGAACAAGTTGACGCCGGTATTGGTCATTAAAGACCAGTTGTTGTGTTTGCCTGATCCGTTGATGCCTGCAAAAGGTTTTTCATGTAGTAATACATGAAAATTATGGCGTTTTGCCACCCTATTCATCACATCCATCAGCAAGAGATTGTGATCAACAGCCAGATTGGCTTCTTCGTAAATCGGAGCAAGTTCAAACTGGTTGGGTGCCACTTCATTGTGACGAGTCTTCAATGGCATGCCCAATTTATAGCTTTCATATTCCAATTCTTTCATGAACGCTGCCACACGGGTAGGAATGGCACCGAAATAATGGTCATCCAACTGCTGATTTTTTGCAGATTCATGTCCCATCAGCGTTCTTCCGGTAAGCATCAAGTCAGGACGCGCACTGTAAAGTGCTTCATCCACCAGAAAATATTCCTGCTCCCAGCCAAGGTTGGTCTGGACTTTTTTCACTTCAGGATCAAAAAACCGGCATGTTTCGGTTGCGGCCTTATCTATTGCACTCAAAGCTCTCAGTAATGGCGTCTTAAAGTCCAGTGCTTCACCGGTATAGGCTATAAAGATGGTAGGAATACACAATGTATCATCCATTATAAATGCAGGAGAAGAAGGATCCCAAGCTGTATAGCCCCTTGCTTCAAAAGTATTTCGAAGACCTCCGCTTGGAAAACTGGAAGCATCCGGTTCTTGCTGTACAAGTAACTTTCCGTCAAATTCCTCAATGACATGCCCTTTATCAGAATGTTCAATGAACGAGTCATGTTTTTCCGCAGTTCCGTCTGTCAGGGGGTGGAACCAATGTGTATAATGTGTTACGCCCATTTCCATAGCCCACATCTTCATTCCTGCTGCCACATGATTGGCAATTTGCCGGTCCAGATTTTTCCCGTTATCGATCGCTTCCGTAAGTACTTTAAATGTTTCTTTTGAAAGATACTTGCGCATTTTATCGCGATTAAAAACATTCACGCCATAATAAGCGGAGGTTTTTCCGGCAGGTGCCTGAACAGGTACGGCCGTGTGTGAGAAAGCTTCTCTGACCAAATGAAATCTTAATGTAGACATATCTAAAGTTTGTTTGAGTGGTTGCTACGGAACAAATTTAAAAAAACTCAAATCTTTTTTAATAAAAAGCAAAGATAATACCAAATTGGTCAGAATCTTTATTTTTGGAGCATTCTATTTTACAATAGTTCGTTAAAAATTACGCGGACA
>JALNXZ010000080.1 GCA_023230125.1 Bacteroidales bacterium
GATCAGGAATTTATCAACCTGCTCAACAAGATCCGTGAAAACAGGTTGGACAGTGACGCTGTTGAAAGGCTCAACAGTCGCTTCATACCGGACTTTGACCCGGAAAACAATCAAGGTTACATCACGCTGACCACCCACAACAACCAGGCACACCATATCAATGAGGTTCAACTGGCTAAAATAAAGGACTACAAACAGATCTTTAGGGCTGAGACATCGGGGACTTTTCCGGAATACTCCTATCCGACCGATCAGGAACTGATTCTGAAAATAGGAGCACAAGTGATGTTTATCAAAAACGATTCCTCCCGCAATAAACGCTTTTTCAACGGAAAAATCGGTACCATCCGGCGCATAGAAGACGACATTATTTATGTAGTTTGCCCGGATGAAGAGGACGAAATCGATATAGAACCGGTGGAATGGAACAATTATACCTACTCATTGGACGAAAAGACCAACGAAATTGTTGAGACTATCATAGGCACTTTCAAACAAATTCCACTCAAATTGGCTTGGGCCATCACCATCCACAAAAGTCAAGGACTAACCTTCGACAAGGCCATTATAGACGCCAACTCCGCCTTCGCCCATGGCCAAGTTTATGTCGCATTAAGCCGCTGCCGTTCGATGGAGGGTATCGTCCTGAGCTCAAGAATCAATCCAAAAAGCATCAAGATTAACGAATCGATCCTTGGCTTTACCCATGAGATTGAGAACAATGAGCCTGACGAGAGACAACTGAGCGAATCACGCCAAGCTTTTGAACGAACATTGATTTCAGAATTGAATGATTTTTTAAGCATCCAACGCAGACTGGATTATTGCACCAAACTTGCAAGAGAAAACAAGAACATCTTAGAAGGAAGACCTGGTGAAATTGGCAAAGAGGCATCAGAAATTTTATTCATGGATATCATCGACGTATCCAGAAAATTTTCCGTTCAACTGGACCATCTTTTCCTTCAGAATCCCGACACAGAAAATAATCCACGCTTGAATGAGCGAATTATAAAAGCATGCCTTTACTACAGCGATAAATTCGAAGCTATTTTCTCCCACTTTTTCGAGAAATTCATCATTGAAACGGATAACAAGGCTGTCAGAAAGAGTCTAAAAGATGCTCTTGAAAAACTGACAGAGGAGACCGAGCTAAAATTCGCATGTTTGGATGCCTGCAAATCGGGCTTTTCCATCAAGACCTATATGGAATCACGTGCCAACGCTTCCATCCAGAAAAAGCCCAAACACAACTCCAAATCATCAGTTGACATCTCCTATGAAATACTTAATCCGGAATTATTCATTCTAATCAAACAATGGCGCAACGAAAAATCGCAAGAGCTCAATATGCCTGTATATCTGATACTTCCGCAGAAAGCCATCATGGAACTGAGTACCAAACTACCTCAAACTCCTGCGGAATTGAAAGCGGTAAAAGGCTTTGGAGACAAGAAAGTTCAAAGGTTCGGAGCAGAACTGTTGGAAATTATTTCTGACTATTGTGAAGAAAAAATCATAAAGTCAAAACAACTCAAATTTTAGGTTGTATTTCATAAACATTGACAATTTCAAATATTTTTACAGAATATTTTATCTTTTATTCAGTTAAATCATTACTTTTGGGCGCACTTTTTTAAATCATACTATGCGAGTGACACATCAGAATTGATTTTTCAGATTGCTGCTCCCCGTTTTTTAGGAAAGCGATTACAGCATTACATTGATATTCAATGGTTTAATTTTATCAGATACTAAATAATTTTATCTAAATTGATGGGAATTTTAAAAGAGAAGTTTGCGCCATACAATGTCGCAAAGAAATTGATAGACGCGGGGGTCTACCCTTATTTCAGAGAAATATCATCGGATCAGGACACAGTTGTAGACATCAACGGGAAAAAAGTTCTGATGTTTGGATCAAACAGTTACTTAGGTCTCACATGCCATCCGAAAGTTAAGGAAGCCGCGATTAAAGCAACAGAAAAATACGGAACTGGTTGTGCCGGTTCCAGGTTCTTAAATGGAACGCTCGACATCCATACTCAATTGGAAAGTCGCCTTGCTAAAATGGTCGGCAAAGAGGCAGCACTGTGTTACAGCACAGGATTTCAGGTCAATCTTGGTGTTGTCTCAGTAATGGCCGGACGTCATGATTATATCCTTTTAGACGAACTGGATCATGCTTCCATTATCGAAGGTAGCCGCCTGTCTTTTGCAAAAGTGGTCAAATATGCCCATAACGACATGGCTTCCCTGGAAAGCAAGCTGAAACTCTGCGAGCCGGAAAGGATCAAATTAATTGTTGTAGACGGCATCTTTTCCATGGAAGGTGATATTGTAAAACTTCCTGAAATTGTTGAATTGGCTGAGAAGTACAATGCCTCCATCATGGTTGATGACGCTCATGCTCTTGGTGTTATTGGAAAAAACGGTGCAGGGACAGCTTCCCATTTTGGTTTGACGGACAAAGTTGACTTGATTATGGGTACTTTCTCTAAATCATTGGCCTCTTTGGGTGGTTTCATTGCGGCTGACCAGGAAATCATCAATTATATCAAACACAACTCACGCTCGTTGATTTTCAGTGCCAGTATGACGCCTGCCTCTGCAGCTGCAGTACTTGCTTCTTTGGATATCATGGAAAGCGAACCTGAACGCATCCAACATCTGTGGGATGTTTCCAACTACGCTAGAAAGGCTTTGCAGGAAAGCGGTTTTGACACTGGTATTTCTGAAACACCAATCATACCTTTGCTTGTACGCGACGACATGAAAGCACTCCAAATGACCAAACAATTATTGGAGATGGGCGTTTTTGTCAATCCGGTTTTATCACCTGGAGTACCCATTGGCAGGAGCTTGATTAGATTCTCACTCATGGCAACCCATACTTTCGAACAGGTAGACGAAGCAATAGAAAAAATGACGAAAGTGGCCAAGAAAATCAAAATCATCAAATAAGCCCCTTTCAAAAAATAACATAGAATGAAAAAAGTTATTTTGATCACTGGTATTTCTTCCGGTTTTGGGAGAAAGACAGCTGAACTGTTGGCTCAGAACGGGCATACCGTCTACGGAACAGTTCGTACCGATTGTGAAATCAATCCTGCTGTACATGTTCTCAAAATGGACCTATTGGATGTTCCTTCGATTAAAACAGCTGTAGAGCAGGTTGTTGAAAACGAAGGACGAATTGATGTACTCATCAATAACGCCGGAATGCACCTGGGCGGTCCTATTGAGGAAGCACCTGTTGAATTGTTCTCCAAACAGATGGAAACAAACGTCAATGGATTGGTTCACATGCTTCAGGCTGTATTGCCGCACATGAGAAAACAAGGCCAGGGAACCATTATCAATTTCAGTTCCATTGGCGGATTGATGGGCTTGCCGTTTCAGCCTTTTTATTCTGCCAGCAAATTTGCCATTGAAGGATTAAGCGAAGCACTCCGCATGGAGCTGAAGCAATTCCAAATCAAGGTGATTGTCATCAATCCTGGAGACTTTCATACCAGCAATACGGCCAACCGCATCAACATCGCTATAGAAGGTGGTCCTTACGAAGCCCAATTCAAAAAGTCACGGATAAAATTCGAAAAAGACGAAAACGGAGGTGGAGATCCAAGTGTTATGGCACGACAAATCGCCAAAATTGTCGATTGCAAACACCCGAAAAACAGATATGTTGTCGCTACTTTCGAACAAAAGCTATCCATCTTTTTGAAAAAGATACTGCCTATCGGAGTTTTCTCCAACATGTTGGGCTCTTATTATGACATCAAATAAAACCCTGTTTTTATTATAGAAATGGAATGAGACTTTTATCTTAAATGACAAAAGAAGATTCCTTGATAATTTCACTGACAGTCGGATGAGGGAACACAATCTCCTGCATCTCGTTCAAGGTCAATTTTTGTTCAATAGCCATGCAAGCAGCACAAATGATTTCACTGCAAGGATTGCCCAACAGGTGAATACCAAGAACTTCTCCACGTTTTTCACCGAATATCACTTTACACATTCCGTTTCCCCCTTCATTTTCAGCGACAAAGCGTCCGGCAAAAGCCATCGGAAGTTTAGCAACTTTATAGGCGAGACCCTTGTCTTTAACCTGTTCTTCGGTTAAACCCACACCGGCTACTTCAGGATTGGTATAAACCACACTTGGAATAGCATCGTATCGCATTACATCGTTACGTCCAGTCAGGTTGTTCACAACCACTTCACTTTCACGGCTGGCTGTATGTGCCAACAAAGAATAGCCTGTCACATCCCCGGCAGCAAACACGCCAGGGACATTGGTACGCATCTTTTCATCCACTTCTATAGCGTTGCGGTGCAGTTCCACTTTTAGATTTTCAAGACCATAGCCTTCGATAACGGCACGACGGCCAAGACTGGCCAATATCTTTTCTCCTTCAACAAATTCTGTATGGCCCTCTTTTTCAAAGAAGACCTTGTTCTGTTCCACTTTGACCACTTTAGCCAAAAGATGAAATTCAATACCTTTCTTGGCATATATGCCGCGAAGCATGGCACTGATTTCAAAATCAAGTCCACCAAGAATTTCAGGCAACATTTCAATAACAGTCACTTTAACACCAAGGCTGTTATAGAAACTGGCAAATTCCATGCCTATGACACCACCACCGATAACGACCAAAGAGGCGGGTATTTCCTTTAAAGCAAGGATCTCACGATTGGTCATAATCCTTTCATTTTCCAGGCTCAATCCCGGGATTGGCGGCAAAAAGGCTTCTGATCCGGTACATATCAGTAAGTTTGCTCCATGATAGGATTCTCCGTTGCAAGTCGCTTCAATACTTTTAGGGCAGCGACTCTGAATCATAGCATCTCCTTTTACCACTGTAACATGGTTGGCTTTCATAGCAGCTTCCACTCCGGCGACCAATCTTCTTACGACTTTATCTTTGCGTGCAGCAATCTTGGCGTAATCAAATTTGACATTTTCCGCAAAAACACCATATTTATCTCCATGCAAGGCATTTTCATATGTTTTTGCACTGTATAACAAAGTTTTGGTCGGAATACAGCCTTCGTTCAGGCAAACACCACCCATGGCTTTTTTTTCGAATAAAAGAACGGATAGTCCCTGATGGCCTGCACGCTCTGCGGCTACATATCCGGCGGGGCCTCCGCCAATAATCATTAAATCATACATCGCTTCAAGTATTTTTTAAAAATTCAAACTATCACCGCTAATCTTCTCATTTTCAAATCGACTCAAAATACCTCTTATCCTAGAGATCAATGAATTCTTAACTGTTCACGGATTTTTTCCTACTCCGGCACAAATATAGCCAAAACCTCTTGTCTTTACATACCATATAAGATTATTTAATAGACCCATATACGCACGAAATTGCTGGTTTCGTTTAAAAATTCAGAATTTGAATCCAGTCCAAAAGAAAGAATAAAAAATTAATTTTAGTCTTTATATGCATACCTATTCACTATTTATGCATATCTTTTATTTTTCAATCAAAACAAAACTTTTGGTCCTTTTAATATGATATTTTGAACAGAAAAATTAACTTTGCACCTCAACTCAGGTATTTATTTTTAAGGTATCCATCATGGCGAAAATCACAAAAGAAGCTGCTTTGCTCTATCATTCACAGGGCAAACCGGGAAAGATTGAGGTCGTTCCAACCAAACCTCACAGTACACAAATGGACTTGTCTTTGGCATATTCCCCCGGAGTTGCTGAGCCTTGTCTTGAAATCGAAAGAGATCCTTTGACAGCGTATGATTATACAGCAAAAGGCAATTTGGTGGCAGTTATATCCAACGGTACTGCCGTTTTAGGCCTTGGAGATATTGGTGCTATGGCTGGGAAGCCTGTCATGGAGGGAAAAGGATTACTTTTTAAGATATATGCCGGAATTGATGTATTTGATATCGAAGTCAACGAAAAAGATCCTGAAAAATTTATTCAGGCTGTAAAAGCCATTGCCCCCACTTTCGGAGGTATCAATCTAGAAGACATTAAAGCACCCGAGTGCTTCGAAATTGAAGAACGCCTCAAGGCCGAACTAGACATTCCTGTCATGCATGATGACCAACACGGAACAGCCATCATCTCCAGTGCAGGTTTATTGAACGCTTTAGAAATTGCAGATAAAAAAATACAGGAGGTCAAAGTCGTTGTAAACGGGGCAGGTGCTGCTGCAATCTCTTGTACAAAATTATATATGGCTCTCGGAGTCCGCAAAGAAAACATTGTCATGCTTGACAGCAAAGGTGCCATAACCATTGACAGACCCAATCTGAATGAATCCAAGAAATTCTTTGCAACCACCCGTACAGAATTGAAGACATTGGAAGATGCTGTTAACGGTGCAGATGTATTCTTAGGGCTTTCCAAAGGAAATGTTCTTTCTAAGAAGATGGTAAAGACCATGGCCAAGGACCCGATCATTTTTGCTTTGGCAAATCCTACTCCAGAAATCAGTTATGAAGACGCCATGGAGGCTCGTCCGGATGCGCTGATGTCTACCGGTCGAATCGACTATCCGAATCAGATCAACAACGTTATCGGATTCCCCTATATTTTCCGTGGTGCTTTGGATGTTCGCGCAAAAACCATCAATGAAGAAATGAAGCTGGCTGCTTGCTGTGCAATTGCGAATTTAGCAAAACAGCCTGTCCCTGATGTTGTAAATGCAGTTTACAATGTAGACCGTCTGGCTTTTGGTCGTGAATATTTCATTCCAAAACCCATCGACCAACGTTTGGTTACAGAAGTATCCATTGCTGTTGCAAAAGCAGCCATCGAATCCGGAGTTGCCCGCAAAACTATTACAGATTGGGAAGCATATAGGAATCACTTGCGTGAATTGATGGGTTACGAATCCAGTTTCACTCGCCAGTTCATGGATTTGGCAAGACTAAATCCAAAACGCGTGGTTTTTGCTGAAGGTATACACCCGAACATGCTACGTGCCGCTGTTGAGGCCAAGAACGAAGGTCTTTGCTACCCGGTCCTTTTAGGCAACGACGAACGTATCACCAAACTGGCAACAGAACTTGATTTGAGTTTGGATGGGATTGAAATCATCAATCTTCGCC
>JALNXZ010000081.1 GCA_023230125.1 Bacteroidales bacterium
GGTAGAACCAAAAGTACTTCGCAGAAACCACCCCATTAGCCAAACTGTCACTTTCCGCAAAAACACAAAACAGCATTGGGATAAAAGGTAAAACCTCGATGCAGTACAGTATGAAATTGATCTTCTTTTTAGAAATTCCCATATTTATTCCACTGCTTTAAAAAAACGTTTAAACCGGTAGTTGCCGGTAATTGGGTCTCTTGACTTCCAAATAATGGAGGCTTTGCCAACAATATGGTCTTCTGGGAGTAATCCCCAATAGCGTGAATCCTTTGAATCAAAAGCATAGTCGCCGGCCATAAAATAATAATTCTGTTTAAAAGTGTAGCTTTTAAGGATTCTACTATCAAGAAAGATGGTATTGCCTTTTACTGAAATGATTTTATCAGTTTCATACTGAATCAGGTTCTTGTATAAGGCAATATTTTCTTCGGTAATGGTTAGGTGGTCATTGGCCTTTGGCACATAAAGAGGCCCGAAGTTGAGCATATTCCAATGATGTATTTTATCAGAAGGAAAGCAGTTGAATGTTGAGGATGGAAAATCTTCTTTGCCACGAAGAGAAATTTCTTTCTGATATTTTAGACACCCCAAAGTTTCAGTGATACCTTTTACCTTATAAAAGCCATTCTCGATGAAAAAGCTGTCACCGGGTATTGCAACGCATCGCTTGACGTAAAACATGATCGGATCCATTTTAAGGACGTTCCAATCGGAGTAAGGGAAGTTGAAGACCAAAACATCGTTACGTTTTACCTTTCTTAATCCGTGAAAACGCTTGGTTTCTATTTTCTCTCCATCCATGAATTTAAAGTTCTTGAAAATCCTCGGTCCAAGTGTCAGTTTGTTGACCAGAATATATTCCCCTGGAAGAATAGCAGGCTCCATAGAGGGAGACGGTATCTTGTAGGAGGCAAAGACAAATACCCTCAGGCTTATTGCCAGTAATATTGCCAGAATGACTAATGCCAGGCCTTGTAGAGTTGATTTGATGCAGCTGATAAATTTTTCTTTTGTTGTGTTTTTCACTATTTCTGTTTCCCCTATTCTTTCTAAGCCCTTATTAAAAATGGCTGGATTTGAATTCTTTTCAATTTAATTTAATTTTTTAAATTTTTATTATTCAATTTTTTCGATTTCAAATTCTCTTGCTTTTCGAAAATCTTTGGTGGCACTGGCTGTTTGGCCTACTTTGATTTTAACGTTGCCTCTGGAATAATAGGCTTCAGAATCTTCCGGCTTAAGTTCTATCACTTTTGTATAGTCTGCTATTGCCCCGGCATTGTCATTGAGCAAAAATTTTCCATGCCCTCTAATATAATAAGCTTCAGGATTCTCTGGGCATAATTTAATAATCATGCTATATTTATCTACTGCTCCCTTGAAATCCTTGACATTATATTTTTTGTTCCCGCTGTTAAGGATTGCTTTTAAATATTTATGACAGATTCTTGTAATATCATTAGTGTCAGTAATCATTAATGTGTTGTCATTAGAATCAGATTTTTTATAGAATGCTAGCACCCCTCTATCTTTAAGTTCTAATGCTTTTCTATAATCGACAAGGGCTCCAATATAATCTTGCAAGATTCCTTTTACTTCACCTCTGCTGATATATGCTTTTGAATATATAGAATCAATCTCTATGGTTTTATTGAAGTCATCAAGGGCTCCAATGTTGTCGTTAAGTTTTTTCCTGGCCATGCCTCTGTTATAATACGCCTCTGTATATTGAGGATTAACACTTATCGATTTTGATAAGTTTGCGATACCTTCTATGTAGTTTTTTTTTGCAATGTGATTTATCCCTCGGTTAAAATACCTTTCTGCTTTTGGCGTACATTCTGAAAAAAGAAACAACAAGATTGCGGATAGAAAAAGTGTCTTATACATTTTTTTAGCTTTTTGGTTCATAAATATAAGGGGCTAATATGGAACGGTTGATAGCCAGTTATTTATTTAACAATCTAGCCTCAAAGATTCAAATCATAATAGATAATCTCAGGTTCTTCATTGTTTATCAATGCATACAAACGCTTTGAATCTTTTTTTATAGAAATAGAAGTGACTTCATGATCTAATTTATAATGCATTATGGGTTCACCATTCCAGTTGAATACTAATACATCATTAGCTGCAGCACTACGTCTATTCTTATCTGTGATTATTTTTGACTGGTATAAAATAAATATATAGTCATCAGAAATTGAAACACCTAAATTCGTACCAAATTTATCTTTTTCAGTTCTAATCCTTATTCCCCTAGGTGAATTTTCCTGTTTAAATTTAGGAATAGTAGTATAATTACCAAAAGCAAGTTCTAGGCCAAATTCATTTACATTAAAAATCTCTATCATTTCACTAAAAAATGAAATATAAACTACCCGTTTTTTCTCTCTGTTATATCGTATTTTCCCATGGTATGCATGCGCTTTAATCGTAGAATCGATGCCAGTGACCATCTCTTGCTTCGGATATTCGCCTGTTTGTAAAACTTTGTTGTTCTTGGTGTTTAACAAAGAAAAGCGTTTCTCACCACTGCAACCTATTGCTAAAAATAGAGATTTATCTACTTGTAAAACGTTTGGGAAAAAGCTATTGAATGACTTTTTGTATTTTAAATCATCAAAAAGATTTATGCCAACTGTTTTGTTATACAGCAATGCGCTGTCTTTTTCACAGAAATAAAGGTGCCTCAACATGGCATCCCAACAATTGATCCCAGTTTCATTATAGTTAACATAAAAGTCCATAACCCCTATAATCTCTCCTGGGCCTTCACCTTTTTTTCCAAAACTGTTTAAATATTTTTGTTTTTGCAAATCGATTACGGAAAAAGGGGTAGAAGCCTGAACATCTAATAGGAATAGCCTATCATTTATTATTTCTATTTGTGCCGGGTTTAAGATGTTTTCGCTAAATCCGTCTATTCTTAAAGAATGATTCTTTAATTCTTTTGTCTCATTGAAAAGATCAACAACAGAATAAACTGTTTTATTTTTACATGCAGTAAAACAGAATAATATTATAAATATATATAAAATATTTCTTGCTCTCATGTTAATTATATATTATTTTTAATTATATTTTGGTTATTGAATTTTAATTATAAAAAACAAGGAGAGGCTTAATGTTGGATTGCTTCTCCTTGTTAATTTTTTTTATCAATATCGAGTGTCCTCAACGTTTAATATATATACATCTCCATACTGACAGTAGTGCGAGTACAAATAATAGCATAGGAAATCATCACCCTCGCCCATTGAAGCTAAAGCTTCAATATTTGCCAGACTAATCGAGGCCTTTGTATTATTAGAATTAACGTGTACATTAAAAGCGCCCACTACTGTAATGGCTAAAACAGCAGATAAAATAATTGTTTTTACTTTCATAAGATTTCTAATTATTAGTTATTATATGTTTGACTTTTATCTGTATTTATCATTTCAACAGAATTAATTATTTTTATGCCTTTTGTATTTCTTCTATGAACCTCCTTTCTTTATTACTATTCCAATCTTTTTCTTTGTCTCAATTAAGGTTTTTACTATTTCGGCCTCAAGTCCTTCATATAGTCTTTAAGGAGGGTCCAGAACGGTCTGTGTTGTCCGCCCTATGGATACAAATCTTTTACTCTCTTAAGAATATGACTTATTCTGCAAATCCTTTCACGTATAACGTTGTTGGCGAATTGTTTGTATTGGCATATATGTCTATGGTTTTGCGGAAATATCCTTTGTTGTCAGGTGTTATGGAGACAGTGATGCTTGTGCTCTTACCTGATTTGATAGGTTCTTTTTCGAAGTCTACATTTGTGCATCCGCAGGAGGCTTTTGCAGAATAAATGATTAAGGGTTTTTCTCCCTTATTTGTTAGCTTAAAACGGATTATACTTTTCTTATTGAAATGAATCTTTCCTAAATTCAACCCTGTTGAATCTACCAGAATGGAAGTCAATAAAGCATCTTCTCTATCTGATTTAACTAAAATCCGATTTTTAAATAGATTCCATATTTGTGGATTATGGACCGGATTTCCAACCATCATAACCTTATTATTTTTGTCTAATAAAAAGCATTGATAGGTCTGTTTATTCGGGAAATGATTTCGTTTGTTAATTTCATTGGTCAAATCAATAATGACTGGGTAGTTCATTTTGTTTTGGCGTAAAAGAATTTGTAATTCTTCTTCTATTTCTGGTTGGAATATAAAGATGAAACCAACCTTCCCTGGGGCAATGGAATCAACTTCTTCCATCAATATTTTCCAATCAGATAGTTGTAAGCGACAACTTAGACAGCCAATAGAGTCGACGTATAACAGGACTTTGAAAGGCTTTTGAATCAAAGCCGTACAGATTGTATCTTTCCCAAATACTGAAAACTGAATGTCTTTTGGAATTTTGATTACTTTCCCAATCCATTCCGTTACAATCTTCTTAGCTTCTCTTTCTTTTTTGTTTTGGCAAGAAGATGTTAATAATAAAATTGTTAAAGATAAAATAAGTACGATTCTTGTTTTCATGATTTTCTAATCTGATGTTATAGTGCTGATATATTTAATTAACGGTTAATTGCGAGTGCAATAATTTTATGGTACGTTTCATCAATATTAAAACCTGTGATATGAATTTATTGCTGCTACAAATAAATAGTATTTTTTTATATTAATAAAATAGCAATCCTTAATCAATTCTGTATTTATCAGAAATAGCATCTATTTGTGTAAGCTTCCCCATAAATAGGACAGTAATTAATTAGACAAATCACTAAATTTGTTCTAAAAAAAAAGCTTATGAAAAAGACAAAACACAGTGAGTCTGAGATGGTTAAGGCCGTTAAGAAGCTTGAAAGCGGCGTGCAAGCGGATGTGGTTAGTAGAGACCATGAAAGATCAAAGGCAACCCTCTACAACTGAAAATCTAAGTATAGTGGCATGGATATTAACCAGATCCGTCGCCTAAAAGAGCTTTAGGACGAAAACCGTAAATTCAAACAGATGTACGCCGAATTGGCGTTGGATAATAAGATTTTAAAAGAGGTCATCGAAAAAGAACTTTAGAGCCCGAGATAAAAAAAGAGCTGGCCGAAGGCCTAGTGGAGGAATATGATATCAGCATCGCTCGGGCGTGCAAATTGATGGTTATATATCGTTCCTACTTTTATTACACCGAAAAGAGAGACGACTCAGAGATGGAAGAAGCAATCCTTGGCGCAGCGTTATTTGACGATGGCTTCTGGAAGATCTACCAGCGACTGAAACGTGAAGACAAAGGTTGGAACCATAAGAAAGTTTATAGAGTGTGTAAGGCCATGCATTTCAACAAGCGTAGAAAACTAAAGAAGCACCTTCCGGCAAGGGTGAAAAACCCACTTGTAACGCCAGTCGAGCTAAACATAACCTGGTCGATCGACTTTGTAAGCGACAAAGTCGAATGCGGACGACAGTTCCGTGTTCTGAATATATTGGATTACTTCAATCGTTGTGCAGTGGCATAAACATAATGTCCATAAAGATAGAATAGATTGCGACTTTCAGAATATAACTGGTTATCAAAGTCATTATAATAGGTAAATACTTCAATCTCAACCTCTCTGACTATTAAAGTCGCAATGAGTCTTTAGCCATCTCTGTTACTACTTCATTTTCAAAATTATAAAGTGTTACATATGTTTGCGAATCAGCACTGTTGTTTTGAGGAGTGATAACAATAAAATTCATTGTGGTCGTTCCGTTTAAGTTGTGATCAATCCAGGTTCCAGAATTTGCATAAATTACCTTTTGTCCACTGTAGTTTTCATACGCTTTAATGTTAGCACCATGAGAGTGGCCGAAAACAACAAGCTTTTTATTAGAGTTGGGATTCGAAAAATACTGAATTACTGCCATCGTATCGGTTCCAGAAGTCGAAGCGGCATTTTTAAAAGCCTCTCCGGCAGATATAGGTATTGCAACATGATTGTACTCACATCTATCTGCCCATGTATCCTGAATTCCATTGTAAAGCTTTACCTGAATTTCTCCACCCGGTGTATTCTGATATGGAAGTAAATCATTTACAGAAAGGGTGTCGGTAAATTCATCAATGTTTGTCACAATCAGTTTTTCGTCAAAGTGGTTATCTATTGGGAACTTATTTAACCATCCTGCCCAGCTATACCAATAACCATAAAGCAATGCCTGACTCGTCTCTCCTGTAGCATTTGGAGTTACTATCGGGGTTGCATCCAAATTATGCGTACAACCTTGGATTACATGCTGAACGGCAAGTCTTGTAAAAAAATAGCCGGCAGGTAATATGGTACCTGCTGCAATATCCTGATTGGAGATGGGATCGGGAGCGCAAAGGATGTTGTATCGATGGCCGTGTTCAATAGCGATTTCAGGATAACCGAAAGGAGAATAAGTTCCCAAGCCCTTGGCGTCACGTGATTGATTAATCCCAGGAAGAATTAGGTCAACATTCTCCTCTGTTATTGTCATATCGTGATTCCCGGGGACATAGGTTACTAAGATTTTCCCCTCTTGAATGATTTGGTTGAACTTATCTATGACCTCATTATTTGTTGTTGCGATACGATTTACAAAATCTGATTGGCCATTCCCGTTATAAGTGTCGGTGGTTGCAGGCACAAACCATTCGTCAAGAAAGTCTCCTGCGATAACCAGTTCTTTTACACTGCGCGATACTCTGATTTGTTCCAGGAAATTTTTGAGCGGTTCCAAATTAGCATTGATTTCTGCGTAACTGATATCCGCCCCAAGGTGAAGGTCGCTGAATGTAACAATTAAATTTCTTGATTTACTATCATTATTGAATGTGTCAAAAACGACATGATCTTCCTTCTCACATGCCGTAAGCAGGAAAACTGTTATTCCGATTAATCCCATCAAATGGGATGGTAATAAGTTCTTTTTCATAAATAATCTTTTTTATTTTTAAGAAAATTCTGTATCGTTAAGGGTTCTATTAAAAATACCAAAAACAAACTGATTATGCATATAATTTTTCATGGTACATATCTCATAAAGGAATAAGATATGCTGCTATGATATGACATGCCAAACCGAGTAGCACGAATACATGA
>JALNXZ010000082.1 GCA_023230125.1 Bacteroidales bacterium
TGTTGATTCGGTCAATGCCGTTGTCAAGATTCAGCTGCTGAAAGCTGATTATCAGGAAAAGGTTGAGAATACACTCAAAACCTATCGTAAAAAAGCCAACATTCCGGGATTCCGTCCTGGTAATGTGCCTGTAGGTTTGATTAAAAAGATGTATGGCAAAGCTGTTTTGGCTGAGGAGGTTCAGAATGCCATATCTCAGGCTTTGTATGACTATATCAAGGAAAATAAGATCAGTATCCTTGGTGAACCTCTGCCCAGCGAAACACAGGCAGAGTTTGATTTTGACAATCAGGAAGACTTTGAATTCTCCTTTGACATCGCATTGGCTCCGGAACTCAGCTTCACGCTCAATAAAAAAGATTCCGTACCTTATTATAACGTTCAAATTACAGACGACATGGTCAACGAGCAGGTCAAAAATATGGCTGCTCGAAACGGAACCTACATCAAGGTTGAGAAATCAGAAGAAAAAGATATTCTCAAAGGTATCCTCACCGAAGTTCAACCAAATGGAACAGGTCTTATTGTCGAAGATGCCGTCATGATGCCTGCCTATTTTAAGGATGATGAAGAAAAAGCCAAGATGATTGGTTTAGGTGTTGGTGATACGGTCGTATTTAACCCCGCCAAAGCTTATGACAATACCGAAAGCGAGATTGCTTCCCTGCTCCACATTGCGAAAGACGTTGCAAAAGACATCACTTCGGATTTCAGCTTTGAAGTGAAAGAGATTACCAGATATAAAGATGGTGACCTGAATCAGGACTTGTTTGATCAACTTTTTGGCAAGGATACGGTAAAGAGTGAAGAAGAATTTCGTATCAAGGTAAAAGAATCCCTCGAATCTCAGTTTGCTCCTGAAAGTGATTACCGCTTGATGGTAGATGCAGAAAAAGTGTTGGTGAAAAAATTAAACGACGTTCAATTTCCAGTAGATTTCCTGAAACGTTGGATGCTTTCCACAGACAAGAAACGTAACGCAGAAGAAATTGAAACAGAAATGCCTAAGATGATTGAAGATCTGAAATGGCATCTGATGAAAGAAAAGATTGTCAAAGATAATTCATTGACAGTTTCTGAAGAAGATCTGATGGAAACAGCCAAGAAGGTTACTCGCGCACAATTTGCACAATACGGTATGATGTCCGTTCCAGATGACTTGTTGGCCAATTATGCAGCAGAGATGCTCAAAAAGGACGAAACCAAGCATAACATTCTAGATCAAGCTATGTCTACCGTTGTTGCAGCATACTTAAAAGATGTTATCAAACTGAACGAAAAATCGATCAGTGTTGAAGACTTCAATAAACTTTATGCCTGATTTTTTTTAATGAAATATATAAATATGGCTGTGAAAATTTTTTCACAGCCATATTTTTTTGTTTTAAGTAATAAATTTATTTATACATTTGCTGTTCGGCTGTAATGGCCTTGCAAACTAAATAAATAAATGTATATGAACGATTTCCGAAAATTTGCCACCGGACATTTGAATATGAGCGGGTCAGCTTTGGACGATTATATGAAGATTACCAGTAACTACATTTCTCCGACCATCATTGAAGAACGTCAGATGAATGTTGCTCAAATGGATGTATTTTCTCGTTTGATGATGGATCGCATTATCTTTTTAGGTACACAGGTGGATGATTATACGGCCAATGTTGTACAGGCACAATTGCTTTATCTCGACTCTGCAGATCCAGGCAAAGATATTTCCTTATATTTGAATTCACCCGGAGGAAGTGTTTATGACGGCTTGGGTATTTATGACACCATGCAGTTCATTTCCAGCGATGTTTCCACCATATGTACGGGTATGGCAGCATCCATGGCGGCAGTCTTGCTTGTCGCCGGAACAAAAGGCAAACGTTTTGCCTTAAAGCATTCCAGGGTGATGATTCATCAACCGATGGGTGGTGCTCAGGGGCAAGCTTCTGATATTGAAATCACAGCTCGTGAAATTCAGAAGATGAAAAAAGAGTTGTATCAAATCATAGCCGACCATTCCGGAAAACCATTCGAACAGGTTGAGAAAGATTCGGACCGCGATTACTGGATGACTTCTTATGAAGCTAAAGAATATGGCATGATTGATGAAGTAATGATCCGAACCAAATAAGAATGCCTAAATTAATCGAAAAATGTAGTTTCTGTGAACGCAGTCGTGATCAGGTCAGTTTATTGATAACCGGTTCTACCGGCAATATTTGTTCTGACTGTGCAGAACGTGCTTCAGAAATGGTCCGTGAAGCTGAAAAAAAAGGTCCAAAGAAAGCGTTTAGTTTAAGTAAGGAAGAATTACCAAAGCCCAAAGAGATCAAACAGTTTCTTGATCAATATGTCATTGGTCAGGATGATGCTAAGAAATATCTTTCCGTCTCGGTATACAATCACTATAAAAGACTTCTGCAAAAGGACAGCGGTGATGAGGTTGAGATTGAGAAATCCAACATCATCATGGTCGGTTCTACGGGAACAGGTAAAACACTTTTAGCCCGTACCATCGCAAAAAAATTGCATGTGCCTTTCACCATTGTGGATGCCACTGTGCTGACAGAAGCCGGTTATGTAGGAGAAGATATCGAAAGTATTCTGACAAGACTTTTGCAGGTGGCTGATTATGATGTACCCAAGGCTGAGGTTGGCATTGTTTTTATTGATGAGATCGATAAGATTGCCCGTAAAGGAGATAATCCTTCCATCACGCGTGATGTAAGCGGAGAAGGTGTACAGCAGGGCCTTTTGAAATTGTTGGAAGGAGCAGTGGTGAATGTTCCGCCTCAAGGAGGTAGAAAACATCCGGATCAAAAAATGATTCCTGTAAATACAAAAAACATTTTGTTTATTTGTGGTGGTGCTTTTGACGGAATTGAGAAGAAGATTGCAGCACGTTTGAATACAAAAGTGGTCGGTTATAGTGCCACTAAAGAAAACAATCAGGTTGACAGAACAAATTTTTTGCAATATATTGCTCCACAAGACTTAAAAGCCTTTGGACTGATTCCTGAGATCATCGGACGTTTACCGGTTCTGACCTATTTGAATCCTTTGGACAGGAAAGCACTTCGTGCTATTCTGACAGAGCCGAAAAATTCAATTATCAGGCAGTATGTCAAATTGTTTGAGATGGATGATGTTGCATTGAGCTTTGAGCCCGAAGTTTTTGACTATATTGTCGATAAAGCGATGGAGTTTAAATTGGGGGCTCGTGGTTTAAGAGCTATTTCGGAAAACATCATTATGGATTCGATGTACGAAACACCTTCCGGTTCGCAGGATAAGTTGTGTATAACGTTAGATTATGCGCGTTCAAAGGTCGAATTATTGACTCAAACTCGTTTGATAAGCGCATAGAGAAAACAATATATTATGGGGAAATCGGACGAATTGACAAGATGTTTAAAAACTTATTTTGGTTTTGATTCATTTAAGGGAAGCCAGGAAGATATAATCCGCAACGTCATGGCAGGGAAAGACACTTTTGTGTTAATGCCTACCGGAGGTGGAAAATCTTTGTGCTATCAGCTTCCTTCATTATTGATGAAGGGTACCGCTGTGGTCGTTTCACCTCTGATTGCCCTGATGAAAAACCAGGTGGACGCCATGCGAAATTTCAGTGACGAAGATGGTGTGGCACATTTTATCAATTCTTCTCTCAATAAAGCGGCTATTGATCAGGTTAAGGGTGATATTCTTTCCGGAAAGACCAAACTGCTTTATGTGGCTCCGGAATCCTTGACAAAAGAAGAAAACGTTGAATTTCTGAAGCAGATTCCTATTTCTTTGTTTGCAGTGGATGAAGCTCATTGTATTTCGGAATGGGGGCATGACTTTCGCCCTGAATATCGGCGTATTCGTCCATTGATCAACGAGATCGGGAGGGCTCCAATCATAGCGCTGACAGCTACGGCCACGCCCAAGGTACAACATGATATTCAGAAGAATCTGGGTATGTCGGAAGCGACTGTTTTTAAGTCTTCCTTTAACAGGCCAAACCTGTATTACGAGGTTCGTCCCAAAACGACGAACATTGACCGTGAAATTATCAAGTACATTAAGACAAATCTCGGCAAGTCCGGTATCATTTATTGCCTGAGCCGAAAAAAGGTGGAAGAATTGGCCGCAACTTTACAAGTGAACGGCATTAAAGTCCTGGCCTATCATGCAGGAATGGATTCTGCCGTACGTACAGAAAATCAGGATGCATTCCTGATGGAAAAAATTGATGTGATTGTTGCGACAATCGCATTTGGGATGGGTATTGATAAACCTGATGTGCGTTTTGTCATTCATTATGACATTCCAAAAAGTCTTGAAGGATACTATCAGGAGACCGGAAGAGCCGGTCGTGATGATGGAGAAGGTCATTGTATAACCTTCTATTCCAATAAGGATTTACAAAAATTGGAAAAATTCATGCAGGGTAAACCTGTTGCCGAACAGGAAATTGGAAAAGAGCTTTTGCTGGAGACCGCTGCTTATGCAGAGTCTTCTGTTTGTCGGCGAAAATTGCTCCTGCATTATTTCGGAGAGGTATATACGCAAGATAATTGCGGAAGCTGTGATAATTGTTCAAACCCAAAAAAACAGGTGGAAGCAAAGGATTTATTATGTGCTGTTCTTGAAACAGTCATTGCATTAAAAGAAAAATTTAAGACGGATCACATCATTGATGTACTCTTGGGTAAAGAAACCTCAGAGGTTACATCATACCAGCACGATGAGCTGGATGTTTTTGGTAGTGGAACAGATGAGGATGAAAAAACTTGGAATTCCGTGATTCGTCAGGCACTTATCAGCCGTTTTCTCGATAAGGACATTGAAAATTACGGACTGCTCAAAATTACCACGAGTGGCAGGGAATTCCTCAAGAATCCTATCAGCTTCAAAGTGGTTGAAGATTCTGACTTTGAAGATACTGACGAGGAAGTACCGGTTCGCGGAGGAGCAGCATGTGCCGTTGACCCAGGTCTTTATTCCATGTTGAAAGATTTGCGCAAACGGGTATCTAAGAAACTGAATCTTCCTCCTTACGTGATTTTTCAAGATCCATCCCTGGAAGCTATGGCTACAACTTATCCCATCAATATGGAAGAGTTGCAAAATATACCCGGCGTTGGAGCAGGGAAAGCCAAACGCTATGGAGAAGAATTTCTGTCCCTGATCAAGAAACATGTTGAGGAAAACGAGATTGAACGCCCTGAAGATCTTAGAGTTCGCACTGTTGCTAACAAATCCAAGATGAAGGTGTCTATCATTCAGTCCATTGACCGGAAAATTGCATTGGACGATTTGGCCTTGACCAAGGGGCTTGATTTCGGAGAATTGTTGGATGAAATTGAAGCTATTGTTTATTCAGGAACCAAAATCAATATTGATTATTTTCTGAATGAAATTATGGATTATGATCACATCGATGAAATCATGGAATACTTCAAAGACTCCTCTACAGATAGTATTCAGGAAGCAATCGATGAACTGGGCGGAGATTTTACAGAAGAAGAGGTCCGTTTATTGCGGATCAAGTTTATTTCCGAGATGGGAAATTAATCTGTAAAAAAATGTAATTTTACTCGCAATAGATTTCTAAACATAATCATTATGTCTTTTATTGAAGATTGTGTATCGTTTGACGGACTTACCTTTGATGATGTTTTATTGGTACCGGCCTACTCGGAAATCCTTCCGAAAGAAGTGGATTTATCCACTCCTTTCACACGTCATATCAGATTGAACACTCCGTTTATTTCCGCAGCGATGGATACCGTTACGGAGTCTAACCTTGCCATTGCCTTGGCAAGAGAAGGAGGTATCGGAGTGATTCATAAGAATATGTCTATAACAGAGCAGGCAAAACAGGTCCAGATTGTAAAACGTGCCGAAAATGGGATGATTTATGATCCCATTACCATTGAACAAGGTTCTACTGTTCGGCAATGCGTGAAGCTTATGCTTGAGTATCATATCGGAGGTATTCCTGTGATAGATTCATCAAGAAAACTAGTAGGAATAGTGACCAACAGGGATTTGCGTTTTGAACGTGATCTAGACAAGTTGGTAGATGAAGTGATGACTAAAAAAGGATTGGTTACGACTCAACAGTCAACCAATCTAGAACAAGCTGCAGAAATCCTTCAGCAGTATAAAATTGAAAAGCTACCTGTTATTGACGACAAAGGTTATCTCGTTGGACTTGTCACATACAAGGATATCACAAAAGCCAAGGATAAGCCGTCTGCCTGCAAGGATGCCAAAGGCCGTTTACGTGTCGCTGCAGGTATAGGTGTAACCACAGATTCGCTCCAGCGGGTTAAAGCGTTGGTAGAAGCCAGTGTTGATGCAATTGTCATTGATACGGCTCATGGATATACCAAATCAGTGATTGAATTGCTTCATGAAGTAAAAGATCATTACCCTTCTTTGGATGTCGCCGTTGGAAACATTGCAACCAGCGATGCCGCCATTAAACTAGTGGAGGCTGGTGCAGATGCTGTCAAGGTTGGTATTGGCCCTGGTTCCATTTGCACAACACGGGTGATTACAGGCGTTGGTGTTCCCCAGATATCAGCCATCTATGATGTGTTTGTTGCTTTAAAAGATTCTGATGTTCCCATTATTGCTGATGGTGGCATGAGATATTCAGGTGATATTGTCAAGGCTTTGGCGGCCGGAGCACATAGTGTCATGATGGGCGGATTGTTGGCTGGTGTGGAAGAGTCGCCAGGTGAAACCATTATTTTCAATGGCAGGAAGTTTAAGTCGTATCGCGGAATGGGCTCTCTGGAGGCTATGGATAAAGGCTCTAAAGATAGGTATTTCCAGGATGAAGAATCAGATTCCAAGAAACTGGTACCTGAAGGTATTGCAGCCCGCGTACCCTATAAAGGAAGCCTGTGTGAGGTTGTGTATCAGATGGCTG
>JALNXZ010000083.1 GCA_023230125.1 Bacteroidales bacterium
TACGATTATAAAGCCACTTACTCCCACTATCTTGAACTTCGTAAGGAACGCCGCGAACAGCAGCAAAAACAATACGACGACCAACAAAAGATGATAGCCGATACCACCGAATTCATCGAACGTTTCAAAGGCACCTATTCCAAAACCCTCCAAGTGCAATCGCGCGTTAAGATGCTTGAAAAGCTCGAACTTATCGAAGTAGACGAAAAAGACACCTCTGCGCTTCGTCTCCGTTTCCCGCCTGCTCCCCGATCCGGAAATTATCCAATTGTGGCTGAAGGTTTGTCAAAAGATTATGGCGAAAAACTGATTTTTGAGCATGCAAATTTCTCCATAGAACGCGGCGAAAAGATTGCATTCGTAGGCCGCAACGGCGAAGGGAAATCTACTTTGGTTAAATGCATTATGGGCGAAATTCCATTTAATGGCAACCTGACTATTGGACATAACGTAAAAATAGGTTACTTTGCACAGAATCAAGTATCGATGCTCGATGAAGACCGAACCGTCTTTGAGACCATCGATGTAGTGGCTGTAGGAGACATCCGTACAAAAATCAAGGACATACTGGGAGCTTTTATGTTTGGAGGTGAAGCCTCTACTAAAAAAGTGAAGGTCCTTTCCGGTGGAGAACGAACCAGACTATCCATGATTAAGCTTTTATTGGAACCGGTGAACCTTCTTATTTTGGATGAGCCGACCAACCATCTTGATATGAGAACCAAGGACATCCTCAAACAAGCTTTGGTCGAATTTGACGGAACACTCATTGTTGTATCACACGACCGTGATTTCCTTGATGGTTTGGTCAAAAAAGTATATGAATTCGGGAACCACAAGGTCACCGGACATTTGGAAGACATCTATGGATTTTTGGCTAAAAAGAAACTCGAAAATCTCAGGGAGCTTGAACGTGCAGTACAGTAAACTGCAGGTACAAGGCCTAGAAATCAACCTGATCAGGAAGGAAGTCAGAGGCATACGACTTTCCATTCGTCCTGACGGGGAGATTCGTCTGTCCATTCCTTTCGTCATTACTGACAGCGTTGCCAGAGCTTTCGTAGTGTCCAGGTTACCATGGCTTTGCCAGCATTTAGAAAAAATCAACAAACAAAAAGCACTTGAACCGGACGACTTCAGCACCGTTCCCTATCTTGGCTCTTCCTATCAGACACTTATCTTTTATCATCGGATTGCCCCAAGGGTAGTCATAGACTCCTCCGAAAGGATGTGCATTTTCCTGAAACCCGGAACTCCTGAAACGGCTTTACCCAAAGTACTCGATGCTTGGTATCGGACAGAGCTGAAAAAGATCATTCCTCCCCTTATCAAGGAATGGGAGTCCATTATAGGTGTTAAGGTCGAGTCCTTCCAGTTCAAGAGAATGAAAACACGCTGGGGAACTTGCAATGTCATAGATCACCGCATTTGGTTCAATGTTGAATTGGCCAAAAAAACTTTTCCTTGCATCGAATACATTGTCGTCCACGAAATGTGTCACCTGCTTGAACGTGGGCATGGGACCAAATTCAAAGCCTGTATGGATAAATTTCTACCAGATTGGCGCAACTTTAAGAAAGAGTTGAACGGAATTCCTGTAAGATCTTAAATTCTTCTCAAAAGGTTTGAAGCTTGCATTTGAGCCTGTTTTGCCTTCTATCTTTTCTCGAAGAACTTGTTTAGATAAGGGATAGATTGGACTGAGACGTCTTTTTTCAGAACATAAACAGCAAAAAGCATCAGCAGAAAGGTTCGGAAACCCAATCTAAGCACTTCAGATTCAATGAATATCTTCATTCCGATGAAATATAAAATTGCCCCGATAATAGTGTACTTAAAGAGTGATTTCAAGTCATAGGAAATCGGATAATACTTTCTACCCAACATCCAGGAAAGCACCATCATCACAAAGAAAGTGATGCAGGACACCCATGCAGCTCCCATATAGCTATAGATTGGCACAAAAATAATGTTTCCAGCCACTGTCATCACACAACCAATCAATGAAATATAAGCACCCCATTGTGTTTTATCCGACAGTTTATACCAAAAAGACAAGTTGAAATAGAGTCCTTGAAATATAAAACAAATCAGTACAATAGGCACCACAATGAGTCCGGAACGGTATTCAGGACTTACCAGATATTGAAGCAAATCCAGAAAGTAAACAATTCCCAGAAAAATGAAAACGGAGAAAATGAAGAAATATTTCATTGCATCGGAATAAGCTTTCTTGCTGCCAGAACTCTTTTCTTTCGAAAAGACAAAAGGTTCGTATGCATACCTGAAAGCCTGAGTAAACATCATCATAACTACGCCAATCTTATAACAAGCCCCGTAAATACCCAATTGAGCCTTAGCATAAGCCTGATCTTCAAACAAATGAGGGAACATCATCTTATCAAAGGACTGGTTCATGATACCAGCAACGCCCAAAACAAGCAATGGTAAGGAATATTTCAGCATTTTTTTAAGAAGAACCCCGTCATAGACCCATTTGATATGAATCATGAATGGAATCAGCGTAATCAATCCGACAATAGAAGAAATCAAGTTGGCTACAAAGACATAACCCACCCCATAATTCGAGTTGTAAAACCAATTGATCAAATCAGGATTTGAAAGCTGAATTTTCGGGCAGAGATAAAGAAAAAATAGATTGAAAAAGATATTTGTGAAAATCATCAGCACTTTTAGAGAAGCAAACGCCATTGGGCGTTTCTTATACCTCAACCAGGCAAAAGGGATCGCGCTGAAGGCATCGATGGCTACAATGATAGCCATCATCCATATGTAATCCGAATGTCCTCCATAGCCCATTGCAGAAGAAATTCCAGACAAGAAGACCAAGCATAGCAGAATAAACAGGATGGAAGAACCGCCTATACTGAACATGGAAGTGGAATAAACCTGTTCAGGATTTGTACCCGGCTTATTGGCAAAACGGAAGAAACCTGTTTCCATTCCATAAGTCAAAAGTACAAGCAACAATGCTGTCCAGGCATACAGCTCTGTCACCATTCCATATTCTACAGAAGAGCTCAGAACATAAGAATAGAACGGCACCAAACACCAATTCAAGAACTTACCTAGAATACTACTTACTCCATAGATGGCGGTGTCCTTCGCCAATTTTTTCATTTCAGCCATAATAAAGCTGTTAAAACCGACTAAATCTGTAATCTAATACGGTCAAAGAGTTAATTAAACAAGGATAAATCGGAGTTTCCGCGAAATTTTCCCAAATGTTTCCAGGCCAATTCTGTCACTTCACGCCCACGTGACGTCCTTTTCAGAAAACCTTCCTGAATCAAAAACGGTTCATAAACTTCCTCAATCGTACCCGGGTCTTCACCCAAAGCTGTCGCAATAGTAGTCAAACCAACGGGTCCACCTTGAAACTTATCAATAATAATGCTTAGAATCTTGTTATCCACTTCATCTAATCCATATTGGTCGATATTCAAGGCCTCCATGGCATATTTTGCAATTTCAAGGTCAATATTGCCGGATCCTTTGACTTGTGCAAAATCCCTCACACGTCGTAAAAGTGCATTTGCAATACGAGGCGTTCCGCGACTACGGCTGGCAATTTCTACGGCAGCCTCCTTACGACAAGAAATCCTTAAAAGTTTTGCAGACCTTAACACAATCGTTTGTAAAACTTCCGCATTATAATATTCTAGATGACAATTAATTCCAAAACGTGCACGAAGAGGTGCTGTCAGCAAACCACTACGAGTAGTGGCCCCAACCATGGTAAAAGGATTTATATCTAACTGAATGGATCTTGCAGAAGGGCCTTTATCAATGACAATGTCAATACGGAAATCTTCCATGGCCGAGTAAAGATACTCTTCAACTACAGGACTTAAACGATGTATTTCATCGATGAAAAGGACATCATTGGGTTCAAGCGACGTCAATACACCAGCCAAATCACCAGGCTTGTCAAGAACAGGTCCTGAAGTCATTTTGAAACCTACACCCAACTCATTGGAGATAATATTGGAAAGAGTGGTCTTACCCAAACCAGGAGGGCCATAAAGCAAAACATGATCCATCGCTTCTCCTCGCATATGGGCGGCTGAAACAAAAACCATTAGATTTTCGACAATCTTTTCCTGACCCTTAAAGTCAGAAAAGCGAAGAGGTCTCAAAGCTTTGTCTGCCTCTTTGTCCCACTCGCTCTGGTTTTCATCCCGAATGTCAAATGTTTCTCGCATACAACTTATTTATGAAGGCAAAGGTACAGAATCTGTTTCAAATTCAAACACAGTAAATGCCATGTTCTGTCATTTACCCCACATGTGTTGAAGTTCTTTATTCAGTATTTTTAGAATAATACGTTTTACAAAGGGAAAGAGCATCAGAATAAAATAAGCAAAAGGCCATAATCGATATGGATAAATCTTCTTCCTATCTTTTTTTATCCCTCTTAATATTACACGAGCACATGCCTCCGATGATTGAATCGGTCCAGATCTATCGATGGTGGTCCCTGCACGTTCAAAAAAGCGGGTGCGCGTAGCTACCGGATAGATTATACTCAATTTGACCTTTCGGGGTACTTCATATTGAATGGACTTCATGCCACCATTAATAGCAAACTTGGTTGCCACATACAACGCATATCCAGGCACTTCCATTTGTCCAGCAATGGAATCGGTCACCATAAAACGAATGTTCTGATCCGGATACAATGTAAGCAGCTTTTCAAGCGAGTAAAAAGGCGAGAACACATTGGTATAGAAAATTGACTCCATTTTCTGCCAGTCTGGCTCACCAAACTTTTGATAGCAACCATAACCAGCATTTGCCCAGAAAAGGTCGACTCCACCGAGTTTTTCTTGAGCTTCAGCAAAAACGCTCTCCACACCTTCCTTTGAAGCGACATCACATCGTAGTGGGAACACCTTATCATTCTGCGGAAGATTTTCCATGTTGCGTCCGACCGCCAGAATATGCACATCATACTTTAGCAACAATTTCAGAACTTCAAGCCCAATGCCAGACGTTGCACCAGTGATGACGATGCGTTTTCCATTTATCTCCATATCCACTTATTTACATTAGTATATAATCTCCATTAAAAATGGATCCGAATATCTAAAATCTCAATGTTTCTTACCTTCCAACACCTTTTTCAGGGCTTTTGGCATTTGAAGCAAATCATAGTCATTGTCGTAAATCATGAATCTTATTTCCCATTTCGGATGAAATTTTTCCTTGTAGCTTCGTAGGCTCTTGAAATGGCCCAGAGACTTCAGGTTTTCATATGCGAATTTCACGGCCTTTTCCTTTATGTTTGCGTCTTTTACGCTAGAAAGAGGTGCAAGTCCAAGGTTGGCTTGTTGGAATCCTTTCTCTTTGAAATATATGAGCGTTTTGGCTATCAACATGTCCAAAACCCCATGTGGCGCATCAACCCTTCGGCGAATCAGGTCATACATGGCTTCACCGGATACTCCATCCGGGATGACATTCAAAAAAGCATAAATTTTCCCAATCTCGTTTTCCACTGTGATGATTGTCTGATACTTCAGGATTTCCTTGTTAAATACACCTTGAGAGAAGGCAACTTCCCTGATATCTAACACATGAAGCCATCCACTGGAGACACGTTCCATTTTTTGCAGGAGTTCATCTTTGATAGGAGCCTCATATATTTTCACTTTAAAGCCTTCGGCCTCCAGAGTATTGATTTCATTTCTGGTAATTTTTGTTTTAGGACTCTCAAGCGTAAAATCAGCCAGTTCAACGATAGCCTCCTCACCCACTGGCAGCGATCTTTTCCCCAGTTTCTTATAGATGGGTAAAGAATGATGTGACACTCTGTAAAATACACTTATAAAACCACTTTCCTGGCAGAATCGGTCAAAACTCTGAACCAATTTCCCGATGGCTGCATCGTTTTTACAGACAGGATCTCCCAGAACAACGGCAAAAGAATTAGTCACCTTAAAAGAAACAAATCCATCTTTGTCATCCGAAAAGAAAAAGAACTTATCCGAATAGACCTTAAAAAAATCAAGAGAAGAATTTCCGTATTTTTCGAGAATGTTCCTGGCCAAGACTTTGTCTTCATTTGAATTGTAAGGATGTGAAAAATGAGGCTTAAGCACACTGGTAAAAATAAAGCATAATTCCAATCCACCCAACGCATACATGATGTAAATAAAATTCTGAGCGAATTTCGTTTGCGGCACAAGCCCTGTATCATCAAGCAGAAAAAACAGCCGGAAGATCGTTTCCACAGATGTCCAAAATTCAAAATCTATTCCGAAATGTTGTTTATCCATCAGCGCAAAACCGGTAATCCCAAAGGCGAACAAGGCCACCACGCTATATATCAACACCATATAACTAATACGAGTCAGTTCTGGATGTGGCTTAAACTTATAATTCTTCTTGGTGTATATGAGCGTGACAAAGGCAACAAATGCCAATGTAGCTTCCTCATAATCGACACCTTTTAACAAATGCCCTACAAAAGAAAAGACTGTCAAGAAAAGGCCGGTATATAAGGCCCTTTTAGATCCCTGCAATAGGAAAACACTCAGTATCAAAAGTAGGAGGCCACTCACAAGCACCATTCCATTACTTACACTGATTATATCTTCAGGCAAAAAGTTCTTTAAAATAAGCAAGCGGTCAGGCAAAGCAGGAGTAATAAAAGACAAGATATTGACTATTCCCAACGTAAATACCAGGCAGGCAGGTAAAATCCTGAGTAACAAGTTGTCTCTTTTGCTGAAAAAGCTCAACAAGCCAATAAGAAGCGGAAGCCAAAACTCAAAAAACCTGTAAAGCAGCGTTATTGCAGCGGCTGCAACAACAGGAAATCCAAACTGACCAAGGACATATGTCACC
>JALNXZ010000001.1 GCA_023230125.1 Bacteroidales bacterium
AAGTAATGGTGTTAAATCAGAAAACTTGATGTTGTTGTTCTGGGCAAAAGCTTGCATGAACTTGAAGCCTACACCACAGCCCGACAACTGGTCGTAGGGATAGGTTGAATCGACCCGTTTGGCATCCAGTACGGCGATTGCATCGGGTAGGATATCGTCAGGTACATGGTGGTCGCAAATGATAAAATCGATGCCTTTCGTTTTGGCATAATCGATTTTTTCAACAGACTTGATGCCGCAATCAAGGGCAATCATCAACTTGTAGCCATTCTCTGCGGCAAAATCAATCCCTTTATGGGAAATGCCATAACCTTCTCCGTAACGATCCGGAATATAGTAGCCTATGTTTGATGTAAACTGTTGGAGAAACTTGTAAACCAAGGCAACCGCCGAGGTCCCATCAACATCATAATCACCATAAATGAGAATATGCTCTTTTTTTTGCAAAGCAGCATTCAGACGTGCTACCGCTTTATCCATGTCATTCATCAGAAATGGATCATGCAAATCAGAGAGTTGGGGACGAAAAAATTGTTTGGCCTGATCAAAACTTTTAATTCCTCGCTGTACCAGCAGATGCGTCAATATCGGGCTGATCCCCAGCTCTTTTGCGAGGGATTCCTTTTGGGCGGTCTGGTCGGATGTGAGGGTTAAGTAATTCCATTTGTTAATCATTATATATATTATTTTTTTCTTTTAGCTACGGATTGAGGCAGTTTTAGCTAACCTCAGGGTCTTCCCAGCCCTTGTGTAAAGCGTCTTGACTGGATTAAATAGAGAGCTGTAAAGATAGTTCTTTTTTGGGATAATGCTGAAGCTTGTTTGCTAAAGTTATAAAATAATCACTAAGATATTGATTGATAATTTCGAAATCAAAATGTATGATGTACTTCATTCCTCCTTTACCAAATTCTGGCTATATTTGTACTGAAAATCCAATCAATATGAACGAGGAAATAAAAAAAGCTCGAGAAGTGCTTTACAAAGGCGGCGTGATTTTATATCCAACCGACACGATTTGGGGAATAGGCTGTGATGCTACCAACGAAGCAGCTGTTCGCCGGGTATATGAAATCAAGAAGCGCTCAGACAGCAAAGCTTTGCTTGTATTGATAGATCATTCTGTCAAATTGGATTTCTACGTTCAGGAAGTTCCGGAAGTGGCATGGGATCTGGTGGAACTGACAGATAATCCGCTGACCATCATTTATCCCGGAGGTCGTAATCTGGCTCCCAACCTTTTGGCTGAAGATGGCAGTATAGGCATACGTGTAACAAAGGATTTATTTTCGAAACAGCTTTGTGAATGCTTTCGAAAGGCAATTGTATCAACATCGGCCAATGTGAGCGGTGAACCTTCCCCCAGATTCTTTGATGAGATTTCCCCGGAAATCATATCCGCTGTAGATTATGTCGTGGATTACAGAAGAACGGACAAAACGCCAACCAAAACTTCCTCCATCCTTAAAATTGGAATTGGAGGAAAGATTGAAATAATTAGAAAATAAAAACATACACACTAAAATATATTCTGAGACGTTTTAACTAAACTCAGGGCGGCATAATCTTATTTTTAATCCCGGCTTTTTTGACATGAATGATAAAAAAAGAATTCTGATCTATATCTTGTTTGACTTTTTGTCGGCATTTATTGCTTGGCAAATATTTAGTATCTTTCGTTTCAATGTCTTTCGCCAAACCATCTATTTTTCAACGTTGACAGAGTTTTTGTTTTTAGCCAAAGCCATTTGGATGAGCTTTTTGGTGCCTCTCTGTTGGTTGGTGATTTATTATTTCAGCGGTTATTATGTCCATCCCCGTCGCAAGACCAATCTCGGTGATCTTTTGAATACTGCCATTTGTACATTGATTGGGGTTCTATTATTGTTTTTTCTGATTGTTGTTGATGACTATCCGGAGTGGCCAGATCTGTATTATGAAATAATCATCGGCTTTTTAATCATCCAGTTTATATGTACATGGATTTTTCGTTTGATACAGACCGGCCCGCTTATTTATCATCAGTCAAAGGGACGTTATTGTGTTCCAATCCTGATTGTCGGTACAGGTGAAAATGCCCTGAGGGTTTTAGGTGAATTTAATCAATACCACAGTAATTTCATATATCAGTTAAAAGGCTTTATTCGTACAGGGTCGGAAAAAGAGATGGTTCCATCTGAAGAAATCATCGGTGACATGAATCAACTTGGCTTGCTGATTGCTCAATATCAGGTTGAAGAATTGATTTTTGCCATAGATAGTCGTGATCCTGATATGACTCAGCAATTACTGGATCAGTCCTATATACATTGCCTACCCATCAAGGCCTTTGCTTCTAAGCAAGATATCTTGTCCGGGAAAGTTTCTTTGTTCTCTCTTTTTGGTATTCCGATGATCAATTTGACTCCATCGTCCATGTCCGAATGGCAAAAAACAGTCAAGTCATTCTTTGATAGATTCGTTTCTTTGTTGTTACTTATTATATTATCTCCGTTGTATCTGTATTTGACCATTCGTGTCCGAATAGACTCTGATGGTTCTGTTTTTTATGCACAGGAACGGGTGGGGAAAAAGGGTAGAAAGTTCAATATTCATAAATTCCGTACCATGTATATGGATGCGGAGCCTGATGGTCCACTCTTGTCGAGTGTGGATGATCCGAGAGTAACACCATTTGGACGTTTTATGCGAAAATACAGGTTGGATGAGTTGCCTCAGTTTTGGAATGTACTCAAAGGGGATATGTCTTTGGTTGGGCCTCGTCCTGAAAGGCAGCATTTTGTAGACCAGATTGTTGACAAAGCGCCTCATTATTATTTGATACAAAGTATTCTTCCCGGGGTGACTTCTTGGGGAATGGTGAAATTCGGATATGCTGATACCGTGGAAAAAATGATTCGGCGTTTGGAGTATGATATCATTTACCTGGAAAACCAAAGTCTGTTAATTGACCTGAAAATTCTTGTATTTACCATAAAACCTTTACTTTCTGGGAATGGGCAGTAAATAACTGTTTTAAATGATATTTCAGGTAATTAGTCACGCTCGTTTTATTAATTCATGTTTTTGGTTTGCAACATTTGTAAAAATTGTTGTTCTTTGCCGAAACGATAACGGTTGGTTAAATGATAGAAAGTGAGCGGTATTTGAATCTCCTTCGCTGGCGGGAGAAGCATATCAAGGAATCGAATTTAATACTGATTCTGAGTTTTGTGGTCGGAATCTTAACAGCCATTGCTGCTTTGGTTTTGAAGAAACTGATAGAAATCATTCAGCATGTACTGACCTCCGCTTTTACCGTTGATTCTGCCAATTACCTTTATTTGTTATATCCGGCTATCGGAATTTTGTTGGCTTCTCTTTTTGTACGCTATATAGTTCGTGATGATATCAGCCACGGTGTCACCCATATTCTTTATGCTATTTCCCGCAGACAAGGTCGTATTAAAAGACACAATATGTGGACATCCATCGTCGGTAGCTCCCTAACCATCGGCATGGGAGGGTCTGTAGGGGCTGAAGCACCTATTGTACTGACTGGTGCAGCCATTGGGTCCAATCTTGGCAGTTATTTCAAGATGAACCACAAGACGCTGATGTTGTTGATGGGGTGTGGTGCCGCAGGTGCCATCGCCGGTATTTTCAAGGCACCGATTGCAGGACTTTTTTTCACGATCGAAGTTTTAATGCTTGACATGACGGCTGCGTTTGTATTGCCTTTGATGGTTACGTCTGTTACAGCAGCTTCCCTTTCTTATTTTGTGACAGGTACTCAACCCATGTTTGAGTTTTCGATGTCTGAGCCATTTTTGTTAGACAGAATCCCCTGGGCCATTATCCTTGGGATGGCCTGCGGACTTGTAGCCCTTTATCTGATCCGGGGCATGAACAAAGTGGAAGGTTGGTATCGGAAGATGGGGAATCCTTATTATAAATTATTACTTGGGGCAGCGGCACTCAGCGTCCTGATTTTTCTGTTTCCTCCGTTGTATGGAGAAGGATATACGACTATATCACAGCTTATTAACGGCCAGCCTGATATTCTAACAGAAGGCAGTTTCTTTTATGCTTATAAAGACAATGTCTGGTTACTGATCGGTTATATGTGCCTGATCATTTTTTTCAAGATTTTTGCATCGGCTTCAACCAATGGCGCAGGCGGAGTGGGAGGTGTCTTTGCTCCAAGCTTGTTCGTGGGAGCTTTGGTTGGTTTTGTCATTGCTCGCTGCTTCAATGAATTGGGTATTTCTGATGTTTCGGAACAAAATTTTGCACTGTTGGGTATGGCAGGCATGATGACGGCTGTAATGCATGCTCCGTTGACCGGGATATTTCTCATTGCCGAAATGACGGGTGGCTTTCAATTATTTCTGCCATTAATGATTGTTTCCAGTGTATCTTATCTCACCATTTTTCTGTTTGAAAAGCACAGCATTTATTCCATGCGTCTGGCTCAGAAAGGGGAGTTGGTTACACACCATAAGGATAAGGCCGTGCTCACTCTGATGAAAGTGGAAAATGTGATTGAAAAGGATTTTGATGTGGTTCATCCGGAAATGTATTTGGGTGATTTGGTGAAAGTGATTTCGATGGCCAAGCGCAATGTCTTTCCTGTTACTGATGATAACGACATTCTTTTGGGTATGGTATTGCTCGATGATATCCGCAATATCATGTTTCGCAAAGATTTGTACATGCGCTTCAAAGTACAGAAACTCATGATTTCTCCCCCAGCGAAACTTCGTATCACTGACACCATGGAGAAAGTGATGCGGATTTTTGACGATACCAATGCCTGGAATTTGCCGGTAATAGATGAAAACGATAAATATGTCGGCTTTGTTTCCAAGTCAAAAATCTTCAACTCTTACCGTAAGGTTTTGGTACATTTCTCAGATGAGTAGACATTATTCCACTATTCTTTTAGAAGGTTTATGTAACGAACTCCGTATTCATTAAACGGAAAAAAGCATGTTTTTGTGAAATCCATGGATCAAAAAAATGCCTATGGTTTAATTTTATTGCTTTATCTTTGAATAAATTTTTCAGGAGTCGGAGCTGCTGATTTTATGTTTGTAAGAATATGAACAAGAAAAATTTGAGAATAGTTTACATGGGAACACCCGATTTTGCGGTGGAACCTTTAAAAGTGCTGGTTGAAGGTGGATATCAGGTTGTCTGTGTTGTTACGATGCCTGACAAACTTGCGGGTCGAGGCATGAAGCTTCAGCTTTCACCTGTCAAGAAATATGCGCTGTCTCAAGACTTGCCATTGCTGCAGCCGGAGAAACTTAAAGATCCGACTTTTCTGAAAGAACTGAAATCTTTTCATGCAGAACTTCAGATAGTTGTTGCATTTAGAATGCTTCCTGAGGAGGTGTGGACCATGCCTTCTATGGGCACTTTTAACCTGCATGCCTCGCTTTTACCTCAGTATCGGGGTGCTGCTCCCATCAACTGGGCAGTGATAAACGGTGAAAAAGAAACTGGTGTGACCACATTCTTCCTTCAGCATGAAATCGATACCGGAGATATGCTGTTTCAGGAAAAAATCGGGATCGGTCCCGATGAATGTATGGGTTCTGTCCATGACAGACTGATGGAACTTGGCGGACGAATGGTTCTGAAAACGGTCGATGCGATGATTGATGGTTCTGCTCATGCCCGTTCCCAAGATGTTATGATTTCAGATAGAACAGCATTGAAGTCTGCTCCAAAGTTGTTTAAGGAAAATACCAGGATTGACTGGACGCATGAATGCGTTCAAATTCATGATTTTATCCGAGGTCTGTCACCATTTCCTGTCGCTTGGTCTGAATTGCACTCAGCCGAAGGTGAAATGTTGGGTGTGAAGATTTTCGAAGCCGGATATGCATTGAAAACGCATGGTCTTGAACCCGGAACGCTCGTCACTGATGGGAAAAAGGAGCTCAAAGTGGCTGTTAATGATGGATACATCATACTGAAAAGATTTCAGCTTGCAGGTAGAAAAGCGTTGGCAACCGATGAATTCTTACGTGGATTTCCCAGGATTTCGGACTATACTTTTGTCTGAAAATTTAAAATAATTATAATTTATTTGGTTTTCTTTAAAAAAGTTCTTTTATTTGCAACCCAAACCTTTAAATCCATTTGCCTATCGATCTACTGCTACTCTTTGATTTTTAAAGAAAGTACAATGGACACGATTAAAACGATGACCGACGAACAGCTGGTCGACCTGTTTTCAAATGGAAACAATCAAGCTTTTGATATTTTATTAAACCGGCATAAAAACCGCGTTTTCACGTACATACTTGTTATTGTGCGTAATCGGGATTTGGCTGAAGATATCTTTCAGGAATCATTTATGAAAGCCATCATCACCATCAAGCAGGGAAGATATGTCGACAACGGCAAATTCTATTCTTGGGTGACTAGAATTGCTCATAACCAAATCATTGACCTTTTTAGAAGGGAACGCAATGAAAATACCGTCAGTAATGAAGAATTTGCTGAGGTTGATTTGTTCAACAATTCCAAGCTTTGTGATGACAATGTAGAAGACATGATGATACGTGATCAAGTGTTTCGAGATGTTCGAAAACTGATGCAACATTTGCCGGATAACCAGCAGGAAGTTGTCCGTTTGCGTTACTATGAGGATTGCAGTTTTAAGGAAATTGCAGATATGACCGGCGTCAGCATCAATACAGCATTGGGACGTATGCGCTATGCTGTTTTGAATATGCGGCGCATGGTAGAAGAGAAGTGCATATCATTGGTATACTGAGTTCTAGGCTTGCTTCTTGAACATATTCAGAAAGTGTAAGAATTATATTGAGTTTCTAATATAATATGTGAGTAAATTCTCCGTTTTATTAGAAACTTATTTTTTATGCCTATGACTCAAAATTTTACACCGAATTTAAATCCGCAGAAAAGGGTTAGAAGAGTATCCGCTCAGCCATCTCAAGCTACCCTCAATTTTTTAAGAAATTTTGCCAGGACCTATTCGCCAAATCTAGGAAATTTGAGTGAAAAGGCAAATTTGATCCCTAATTGAGACTTCTTGAAGTCTGTACGAGTATGACAGAAGTCATTCCCTCTAGGTTTGACTTCCGTCTTTTTGTTGGTTGGTATTGATGCTTCACTTTCTTTGAGCATTTCTTTTTTTTTTGTTCCTTTGTGATTAATAAAAATTTCCAACTATGCGCATGGTAGCACCTTCCTTATTATCCGCAAATTTTTTGGATCTTCGGGTGGATATTGAAATGATTAATAATAGTCAGGCTGATTGGTTACATCTAGATGTAATGGACGGCGTTTTCGTACCGAATATTTCTTTTGGATTTCCTATTATGAAGCAAGTGTCGAAAATTTGCATAAAGCCATTGGATGTCCATCTGATGATTGTGGAACCTCAGAAATTTGTGAAACAGGTACGAGACCTGAATGCTTATATGATGAATGTTCATTATGAAGCTTGTACGCACTTGAACCGTACCATTCAGGAAATTCACAAGAATGAGATGAAAGCTGGTGTTACCCTGAATCCACATACACCGGTCGCTCTTTTGGAAGACATTGTTACAGATCTGGATTTGGTCTTATTGATGTCTGTTAATCCTGGATTTGCCGGACAGTCCTTTATTAAAAATACCTACAAAAAAATAAGGGATCTGAAGGAATTGATTCTCCGTAGGAACAGCAAGGCACTGATACAGATTGATGGTGGTGTCTCCGATCAAAATGCTGCTGCTCTCTATGATGCCGGTGCTGATGTCCTGGTTGCCGGAAGCTATGTCTTCAACTCTCCTGATCCAAAAAATGCAATCATTAGAATTAAATGATTAATTAATCTAATATTTACAAAATATTAATCATATATTTGCGGTAAAAATTGCCGCATGTTGCTTCGTTTTGTTCATGTCGTTCCTACATTCAGGTTACTGATACCTTATCTGTTGGGTGCTGTCTTTATCTCAAATCACCTTACATTGGCCTTGAGCCTGCTGCTTTTTGGCGCATGGGGCCTAATTTTTTTTGCATATATAGAGGATCGGATGACAACCTCCTGGACCGGACGCTGGATGCCTGGTATAAGTATTATTTGTCTATGGCTGAGTCTTGGTGCTTTCTCTGCGAGATATGAACGTCAAAAGTCCATCTTTCCATCTGAAGAAAACCAGAATGTTTTTGCGCTGGTGAAAATAAAAACCATACCGGTTGAGAAGTCGAAATCCAAACAAGTGCAGGTCTCAGTCATAAGTTCAGCTGACAAAAAATGGAGGGAAAAACATTTGCAGCTTTATTTCACCAAAGATGAAAAATCCAAATCTCTGGAGGTGGGAGATCGTTTGTTCGTCTGTATGAAGCCACAAAGGCTAAAATCTCCGCAAGATCCGAAAGTTTTTGATTATGCTGCCTGGTTGCAGAATAAGGGGATTTGCGCGACCGCTTATATCCCTTCAAATGCCTGGAAGATTCATACCAAAGCGTCATCTTTCAACTTGAGGACTTCAGCGGAACGTATGCGAGCTGTGCTTCTGTCACGTTTTAATCATGCCGGAATTTCCGGGGATGAATTCTCACTGGTTTCGGCATTGACTTTAGGCAGTGTCCATCTTTTAAACTCAGAGACCAAACAACAATTCTCCGTATCAGGGGTTTCACACATTTTATCAGTCAGCGGTCTTCATGTGGCAGTTGTTTATGCGATACTGAAATTTTTACTTTCCTTTTGCAACCGATTTGAGAGAATCAGGATTTTTAAGCAAATATTGATGATGTTACTATTGTGGTGTTATGCCTTTATGACCGGATTGTCTTCTTCGGTGGTGCGATCGGCACTGATGTTTTCTTTGCTGGCATTTGGAGGATGTCTGCACCGAAAGACACAAACCATCAATACGGTATTGTTTTCAGCATTTGTATTGTTGCTTTGGAAACCATTTTTGATTTTTGACTTGGGCTTTGAACTGAGCTATTGTGCTGTGATTTCGATTGTTGCCGCGCATGCACGTCTCACAGGATTGTGGCAGCCATCTTCAAAAATGACAGACTATCTTTGGAAAATGACTTGTCTTTCAGCTGTTGCTCAACTTGGAACAGCACCATTGACCATTTATTATTTTCATCAGTTCCCCAATTATTTCTTGCTTAACAATCTGGTGGCTGTCCCTGCATCCGGTTTGATCATTTATCTGGCATTTGCTTTCCTGCTTCTGAGTGATATCCCTTATTTGGGACCTTTTCTGACTTGGTGCCTGAATGGTAGTCTGCACTGGTTCCAATGGTTTGTTAAAACCGCAAGTGAACTGCCTTATGCCTTGACACAAGACTTCGAAATCCAAAAAATAGAAGTGCTTATGCTATATGCCTTGATGGGCGCATTTTTTGTCTGGCTTCTACTAAGAAAGCGGAAGTGGATTTTTGCAGTTCTTTTTTGTATCTTGTTTTTGCAGTTCATTTCTATCAGTCATTATTTTATGGTTCAATAAAGTGAATGCCTTTGTGTAATCTTTGCAAATTCGTACATTTGCAAAAAAAATCAATGATTACCAAAATTATTGCGGAAGATTTGATTCTGCGTGCCAAAAATTTGCTCCATCATTCTGACGATGTGGTTATAGTATCTCATCAAGGACCTGATGGCGATGCACTTGGCTCAAGCCTCGCAATGGCAGATTTTCTGACCCAACAGGGGAAAAATGTTCAAGTGATGTATCCTGATTCTTTCCCTGGTTTTTTGGACTGGATGCCTGGTGCAAACAACGCTTTGGTGTATGAAAAAGACCCGGAAGCTTGCGAGTCTTTCCTTTGTAAAGCCGACATAATCGTATGCTTGGATTTTAATCAGCTGAAACGTATAGGTTCATTGGGTAAAAAAATTGAACAATCAAAGGCTAAGAAACTGGTATTCGACCATCATCCTGGTCCCGATCAGTTTGCCGATGTACAGATTTCATATCCTCAGTTTGCCTCGACGAGTGAAATCGTGTTCCGTTATATTTGTCGTTCCGGTTGTTTTGACGAAATGACTTTGGCATGTGCCGAGTGTGTTTATACCGGTATGATGACAGATACTGGTGCCTTTACCTATAATTCCAACAATGAGGAAATGTACTTCATCATTTCTCAGCTTATCCGAAAAGGAATTGACAAGGATGATATATACAACAAAGTCTTCAATAACTATTCTGCAGACCGGATGAGTCTGATGGGGTTTGTTCTGAATCACGGAATGAAAGTCATGCCTGAATATCACACCGCTGTTATGTCACTGTCTCTGCAAGATTTGAAGGATTATAATTATCAAGTAGGAGATACGGAGGGTTTTGTCAATTTGCCGCTCAGCATTGACGGTATTTTCTTTTCCGTTTTTTTCAGAGAAGATACGAAGAAAATCAAAATTTCTTTTCGTTCACGTGGCACATTCCCGACCAATAGGATAGCTTCAGATCTTTTTGGAGGAGGTGGTCATCTGAATGCATCAGGCGGAGAATTTTATGGGTCAATGGAAGATGCTTTGCGGTTATTGGAGGATTCGTTGCCAAAATACATTTTTTAAATGCGTTTACCCACAAATTATGTTAACTGTTCGACTGAAATGATGGAATTAATTATCTTTGTAGAGTGAAAATGAAACTATCTGAAAAAGATTAATTTTTATATGAAACAACGATTCTATATTTTTGCTCTGTTTGCGATTCTATCCGGTACGCTCTATTCTTGTAGTGATACAGAAACTTATGCAGAACAATTGGCTGCAGAAAAAGCCAGTATCAGTGCTTTTATGAAATCACGCGGTTATACGGTTACATCAACTATTCCTAAAGATGTTCCCTGGTCTGACGGCATTTTTTATAAAACGGAAAGTGGGTTATATATTCATGTCATTGATACCGGCACGTATTTCATTGATACCATTCCAAAAAATAGACCTATCTGTGTCAGATATCTTGAAATTAATATGGACGAAGACACCACATATTCCAACATGTATTCTTCGATTCCCCCGATGGATATCAATTACAACAATGTTTGTTCTTCTACGACTTACGGAGATTGTTTGGCTTGGCATGAAGCTTTAGATTATGTAGGAAACAACGGTCATGTTTTCATCATCGCTCCGGCTAATATAGGAATGTCTTATTATACCAATACTTCTGCTTTGACCGCCTGTTTCTATGAGTTGAGGTTTAAGTTTAGGGAATAAATCTACCATGTTTTGTCGTTCTTCAAATTAATTTAAAAATGAGTCTAATTAAGTCCATTTCCGGAATCCGTGGCACCATTGGCGGAAAAGCAGGAGAGGGTTTGAACCCTCTTGATATTGTAAAGTTTACAGCCTCCTATTCACACTGGGTACGCTTGAATTCGACCAAGAAATCCAATAAAGTGGTGGTTGGAAGAGATGCCCGTATTTCAGGGGACATGGTTTTTCAGATTGTTTCTGGAACCTTGATGGGGATGGGTTTTGATGTAATCAATATCGGACTGGCATCCACTCCAACAACAGAATTGGCAGTAACCATGTCAGGCGCAGACGGTGGACTTATTTTGACAGCCAGTCACAACCCCAAACATTGGAATGCCTTGAAGTTGCTCAATGAAAACGGAGAGTTTCTCAGTGCAGCAGAAGGTAATTTTGTATTGAAAACAGCTGAAGTTGACGATTTCACTTTTTCTCCGGTAGATGAACTTGGTCATTTATATGAAGATTTTTCTTTTGGTCAAAAACATATTGATGCAGTACTGGCTTTGAAACTCGTTGATGTTGAAGCAATCAGAAAAGCAAATTTTAAGGTTGTCATTGATACGGTCAACTCGGTAGGCGGAATCATTCTTCCTCCATTGTTGAAGGCTTTGGGCGTTGAAAATGTGATAGGGTTGAACAGTACGCCGAACGGACAGTTTGCACACAATCCGGAGCCCGTACCTCAAAATTTGACTGAAATAGCTTCCCGTATGAAAACGGAAAAAGCAGATGTAGGTTTTGTGGTTGATCCTGACGTGGATCGTTTGGCCATTATTTGTGAGGACGGTGAAATGTTTGGTGAAGAATATACTTTGGTTTCCGTCGCTGACTATGTTTTATCTCATACACCTGGCAACACGGTATCCAATCTCAGTTCAACAAGAGCTTTGCGGGATGTGACCAGGGCACATGGCGGAAATTATTCGCCGGCTGCTGTTGGTGAAGTCAATGTTGTGACAAAGATGAAGGATACCAATGCCATCATCGGTGGAGAAGGAAATGGCGGGGTCATTTATCCGGAAAGTCACAATGGACGCGATGCCTTGGTTGGTATTGCGCTTTTCTTGTCTCATCTGGCACACAGCAAGAAATCCGTCTCTGAACTGAAGGCTACTTATCCTACATATTATATCGACAAACAGAAAATTGAACTTACTCCGCAAATTGATGTGGATGCCATTCTTGCTGCTGTTAAGTTGCGCTATGCCAAGGAAGAAGTAAATGACATAGATGGTGTTAAGATTGATTTTCCTGAAAAATGGGTGCACCTGCGTAAATCTAACACAGAGCCGATTATCCGTATATATTCCGAAGCTGAGACCAAGGAAGAGGCTGAGAAACTTTCTTCAAAAATTAAAGAAGTGATTACTTCATTGGTATAAGATTATCAAGAAATATAAATGGCGTTGATTGAGAAATCAGCGCCATTTTCATTAAAGCCTTTTTAATTGAACAGGCTGTCCATTTTGAGAGAGCCTGTTCAATTAATTTATTTAAAGAAATTTATTTTATTCTTCCAATAAAATCTCCATAATGGTACATGCTGCTTTGGCGACGGAAGTGCCGGGACCAAAGATACCGGCAACACCTGCTTGATACAGAAAGTCGTAGTCCTGAGCCGGAATGACACCACCGGCAATGACAACGATGTCTTCACGACCCAGTTTTTTCAATTCTTCCATCACTTGCGGAATCAAGGTTTTGTGACCTGCAGCCAATGACGATACGCCAAGAACGTTGACGTCGTTTTCAACGGCTTGTTTGGCGGATTCGGCAGGGGTTTGGAACAAGGGCCCCATATCCACGTCGAAACCGCAGTCTGCATAACCTGTTGCTACCACTTTGGCACCACGGTCGTGACCGTCCTGGCCCATTTTTGCAATCATGATACGAGGTTGACGGCCTTCTTTTTTGGCAAACTTTTCAACCAGCGAGCAGGCTTTCTGAAAGTCTGCATCGTTCTTTGTTTCTGATGAATACACGCCTGATATGGTTCTAATGGTTGCTTTATATCGTCCGACAATCTTTTCGCAGGCATCGGATATTTCACCGAGACTGGCACGAACATGGGCGGCTTCAACCGCCAGTTCAAGCAAGTTGCCTTGTTTGGTCTCCACACATTTGGTGATGGCTGCCAAAGCTTTTTGTACGTCGGCTTCGTTGCGGTTTGCTCTGAGCTCTTTCAAGCGCTCTACTTGTTGAACGCGAACAGCTGTATTGTCGATTTCGAGGATGTCGATGGGGGCTTCCTTTTCCAGACGGTAGCGGTTTACACCGACGATGGTCTGGTTACCCGAATCAATGCGAGCCTGTGTACGAGCTGCAGCCTCTTCTATACGCATCTTTGGAATACCGGTTTCGATGGCTTTGGCCATACCGCCCAACTTTTCGATTTCTTCAATCAGGGCCCAAGCTTTTTCTGCCAGTTCTTTGGTCAGTGATTCAACATAGTAGGAACCGGCCCAAGGGTCAACTTCGCGACAGATGTTGGTTTCTTCTTGAATATAAATCTGGGTATTGCGTGCGATACGTGCCGAAAAATCGGTAGGCAAGGCGATGGCTTCGTCCAGTGCATTGGTGTGCAATGATTGGGTATGACCCAATGCTGCAGCCATGGCTTCGATGCAGGTACGGCCAATGTTGTTGTAAGGATCCTGTTCGGTCAGAGACCAACCTGAAGTTTGGCAGTGTGTACGCAATGCCAGAGATTTTGGGTTTTTGGGATTGAAAGTCTTGACAATTTTGGCCCACAGCATACGTGCCGCACGCATTTTGGCGATTTCCATATAGTGGTTGGTGCCGATGGCCCAAAAGAAGGAAAGACGGGGAGCAAAAGCATCGATATCCATGCCTGCATTTACACCTGCACGAAGGTATTCAAAGCCGTCAGCCAGGGTATAAGCCAACTCAATGTCAGCAGTTGCACCGGCTTCCTGCATGTGGTAGCCTGAAATGGAGATGGAATTGAACTTAGGCATCTTTTTGGCCGTATATTCAAAGATATCGGCGATGATTTTCATAGAAAAATCCGGCGGGTATATATAAGTGTTACGCACCATAAATTCTTTCAGAATGTCATTTTGGATGGTTCCGGCCATTTCTTCGAGTTTGGCACCTTGTTCCAGTCCTGCGTTGATGTAAAAGGCAAGGATGGGAAGAACCGCACCATTCATGGTCATGGAAACGGACATCTTGTTCAATGGAATTCCGTCGAACAAGACTTTCATGTCTTCAACTGAGCAGATGGATACACCTGCTTTGCCGACGTCACCAACAACGCGTTCATGATCTGCATCATAACCACGATGAGTTGGCAGGTCAAAAGCCACTGAAAGTCCTTTTTGTCCGGATGCCAGGTTGCGACGGTAGAAAGCATTGGATTCCTCAGCGGTGGAAAATCCGGCATATTGACGGACTGTCCATGGGCGCATGGCATACATGACACTGTACGGCCCACGTAAATAAGGTGCAATACCGGCAGCGTAATTCAGCTGTTCCATCCCTTCTAGGTCGGCTTTGGTATAAACTGGTTTCACGTCAATCAGTTCAGGCGTTTTCCAGTCTTTTTCAATGCCGTTTGCTTTTCCCCAGGTTTTGGGGTCTGTAGCAGCAATGCCGGCGTTTTTGATATCTATATTTTTGAAATCTGGTTTCATGTGTATCTATTTTTTATAAGAGGTCATATAAAACATGCATGTCATTTTCATCCTCTTTTTCGGATTGTTTTGTGTATACTCGTTTCGTGACTTTTATCTTAATTGATTCCTAATTGCTTGTTGAATCCTTGCAATGTTTCCAGGACATTGGTACGGATATTGACAAAGTTGTTGATACCTATCGCCTTAAGGTCTTCTGTGCATTCGGGTGCTCCGGCAACAACAAAAAGTTCTTTGCCACCGCCAATGGTAGCAAATGTTTTTGGAGCCAATGCTGCATATTCCTCATCACTGGAACAAATTACAATGATATCGGCTTTGGATTTTCGAGCTGCAGCAACACCTTCTTCAGGGGTTTCAAATCCGAGATTGTCAATAATTTCATATCCGGCACAAGCAAAAAAGTTGCTGGAGAACTGGGCACGCGCCAATCTCATGCTCAACTTTCCGATGGTCAGCATGAACACTTTCGGACGTTTTCCGGATTTTTCCGTAGCTAAACGCAATGTATCGAAGGCAGAACTTCCACGCTCGAATTTCAGTGTGGCTAGACTGCCTTTTTCTGTGCAGCAGCAAGTGCAGTCTTTTTTGCCTTCTTCCACTTTTTCTAAAGCTTGCTCGTTGAAGTTTGGGTACTGGTTGGTCCCAAGAAGAATTTCACGGCGGCAGGAAATTGCAGCTAGACGTTTTTCATTGGAGGCGTTGACTTCAGTCTGGATGAAACCTTCTTTTAGTGCAGCATAGAATCCGCCTTTTTCATTGACGGTCAGGAAAATTTTCCATGCTTGATCAGCAATGGAAGCAGTCAGGTTTTCAATATAATAGGAACCGGCAGAAGCGTCAACCACTTTGTCGAAGTGGGCTTCTTCCTTGAGTAATAATTGTTGGTTTCTAGCAATTCTTTCCGAAAAATTGTCTGCAGACTTATAGGCGTTATCAAACGGTGTAACAGAGATGGAATCAACACCGGCGATGGATGCGGACATGGTTTCGGTTTGGCTGCGCAGCAGGTTCATATAGGCATCATATACTGTTTGATTCCATTCTGAAGTTTTGGCGTGAACATCCATTTTGCAGGCGCACTTGCAATCACTTTCGGACAAATAGGCATTCACAATCTGTGACCACAACAGGCGACCTGCTCTAAATTTGGCGATTTCCATAAAGTAGTTGGAACCGATGCCAAAGTTGAATTTCACCTTTTTGGCTACAGCCTTAGCGGGCAATCCGGCTTCTGTGCCAAGGGTGAGATATTCATTACCGTAAGCAAGACCGAATCCAAGTTCTTGTGCACAATAGGCACCTGCATTGTTGAACAGGTAAGGGTTGGCACCAAAGACTTTCAGATTTTTCAATTCTGCCGCAGCTTCGAAAATTTCTTTCATAACAGCCTTGATGTCGATGTCGATGTCGAAACCTTTGGTCATCATGCGCTTGAACGGGTCAAAATTGATAGATCCTTTGATTTTATCAGGATTAATTTTTGCTGCTTTAACATAATCAACCAAGAGTTTGGTGATTTTTGCTGCTTCTGTAAAACAAATGCGGAAATTTATTTCTATGCAATCCAGTTGGATGCCGTTGAACAATGTCTCCATGGATTTTGCGTCGAAATGCTTTCCGGAAAAAGCAAAGCATAACGAAGTTATTCCTTTTTCCAATACTTCCAATGCTTTTTCATTGGCTTTTTGTGGGGTTGTTACCTCGATGTCCTGACGAACATACCAGTTGTTGTTTGTCTTAGTTCCGCGAACGAAAGGAAATTCGCCCGGAAGTGAATCCGTCGTTTTCATTCCCTCTATATCTTCCGAACGATAGAAGGGTCTTACATTAAAACCTTCGTTCGTTTTCCATACAAGTTTCTTTTCAAAATCTGCTCCTTTCAAGTCAATGGTGACTTTTTCCATCCACTCCTTGGTGGAAACCGGAGGAAATTCCGAAAACAACTTTTCTTTGCTATCTGCCATCGTTTAATAATAATAAGTTGATATGTGTTGATTGAAATCTTTAATTTAAAAAGCGGACAAATTTACCCTTTTTATTCAAAACTAAAAAGCTTTCAGGGATGTATATTGCCTAAATTGTGATGGTTAAAAATATATTTTAACCATCCAAACCCGGGGTTGTAAAAAGTATGTTTTGCAAATGCAAAGTAGTTGTGAAATTCGACAAGTGTCGTCATATTCCAACTCAAACTATAAATCGATTTCGGATGAAAGACCGGAGCAAGTGATCTTCAATAATTGTACGATTTCTTCTATGTTTTCAGGATGAAACCAATGATAATCCTTGTCTTTTCTGAACCACGTCAACTGCTTTCTGGCGTATTTGTGGGTGTTGTTCTGAATGCAGACGATGGCTTCCTCCAAGCTGATGTCACCGTCAAAATAAGCAAACAATTCTTTGTATCCTACTGTATTAAGCGCATTCAGTCTACGTAAAGGATAGAGGCTTCTGGCTTCTTCACACAGCCCTTGCTGCATCATGTCTATCACCCTTTGGTCTATGCGATCATAGAGTTCAGACCTTTCTCTGTTCAGGCAAATCTTGACGATGTCGAAAGATCGTTGTTTGGCCGAATGCTGGCGGAAAGAGGAAAATGGTTTTCCTGTCATCAGGCAGATTTCAAGGCCATGCATCACTCTTTTATAGTTTTTAAGATCTACTTGGTGGTAATATTCAGGATCCAATAATTTCAGTTGAGCAAGTAAGGGATCAATTCCTACATTCCTGTATTGTTCGAGCAGGTTTTCCCGCAAATCCCCATCTACGTCGGGCATGTCGTCAATGCCTTTGCAGACAGCGTCTATGTACATCATGGATCCTCCTGTCATTAGGATGGAATGATGTTTGGGAAAAAGTTCCTTTTCAAGCAGGTCGAGTACTTCTGTTTCGAATCTGGCTGCACTGTAGTAGTCGTGGATGGAATGGTCTCCGATAAAGTAATGTTTCACGTGCCCGAGTTGTTCGGGGGATGGAGCGGCTGTACCTATCGGAATCTCTCGGAAAATTTGGCGAGAGTCACAGGATAAAACAGGAGAACCCAACAATTCGGCAATGCGAAGGCTGAGTTCCGTTTTCCCTACACCGGTTGGCCCGGTCAATACCACAAGGGTTTTCTTCATGTAGCCAATCAGCTCATTTTTTTGATAAAATCAGAGGTCTGTATTGAAAGAAGATGGATCTGCTATATTGTCCAAACCTGTAAATCCGTCAGCATCCAACTCATCCATGTCGAAATCCTGGTCTCCATAAAAATCATCGTCCAGATTGATTTTCGGACTGGTTTCATTGATCGTAGAATCATCAAACTCCATCGTCTGGACAGGAGCATCTCCTTCTGATAAGATGCATTTGGCTTTTGCCAAATCTTTACCTGGTATAAACTGGAATACTTCAATAAAGAAGGCTCTTTCTGTTAAGTTATCAAAGATGTATATTAGTTTCTGTCCTTCATCCTCAATAAATTCATTCAGTTTGGTACGCTCCATGATCCAGCTGTCCACTTCGGGACTACTGTCCATTTCTATGAGGGTGATTTCTGTTTCTTTTTCCCATTCATCATTGCAAATAAAGAAAGAAGATATTTGATCTTTGGAATAATTCACACATTCTAAAATGGCATTATGTAAATCCAAAAAAGTTGCTTCTGAACTTATTGCAATTTCACGGGTGAAATTGTCAACTTCATCTGATAAGAGCCTAAACTTGTAAATCATAGAACTTATTAAGTTTTTTAGTTAAAATAACCTTTAATGATTCCACGTGGGGTATTCTTTACAAACAAGATAATTTCATCGCGTTCTTTCGTTGCAGGTAGCTCAGCCTCAATGCGTTCGATAGCATCACTGTTGTTAAGTCCCGATTGATAAAGATAACGATAAATTTCCTGAATATCGCGTATCTGTTCGTTGGAAAAATTCCTTCTGCGCAAGCCGATGGAGTTGATTCCACAATAGGCGATGGGGTCCCGTGCGGCCTTGATAAACGGTGGAACGTCCTTGTTTATTTTAGATCCACCTTGGACCATGACATGAGATCCGATGTGAGAGAACTGGTGAATAAGCGTACCGCCACCGATAATGGCCCAATCGTCAACGGTTACTTCACCGGCCAGTTGGGTGCAGTTGGACATGATGACGTTATTGCCAACAACACAATCATGGGCAATATGACAATACGCCATCACCAGACAATTGTTTCCGATTACAGTTTTTCCTTTTGCCGCAGTTCCGCGGTTGATGGTTACAAATTCACGGATGATTGTGTTGTCTCCGATTTCAACAGTGGTTTCTTCGCCTTCGAATTTTAAATCCTGCGGAATTGCTCCAAGCACTGCTCCAGGAAAAATGACACAATTCTTACCGATTCTGGTACCTTCTAAAATGGTGACGTTGGAAGCAATTCTGGTGCCTTCACCAATGACGACATTCTTATCAATGGTCACAAATGGTTCGATTACTACACTTGGTGCAATTTTAGCATCTGGATGCACGTAAGCTAAGGGTTGTTTCATCTCATTATTTTTTATTTTACCATTTTAGGCATTCGATGTAACTCGCCAAATAATTGTTCACTTGTGTGAGCGATAGATCATGGGCTCGTTTCATATGATCGTATTTTGCCAAATACTGGCATTACAAATTACTTGTTTTTAATGATCTGAGCCATAAATTCAGCTTCAGAGGCTATTTTATCACCTACAAATGCATAACCCTTCATGCTTACGATACCGCGACGGATATCGGATATCAGATCTAGCCTGAAAATCAAGGTGTCTCCTGGGACAACTTTGTGGCGGAATTTCACATTGTCAATTTTCATGAAATAGGTGGAGTATTTTTCCGGATGGTCCACTGTATTCAAAATCAGCAAGCCTCCTGTCTGAGCCATGGCTTCAATTTGCAAAACGCCAGGCATGACAGGCTCTTCCGGAAAGTGACCCATAAAGATCTCTTCGTTTCCGGTCACATTCTTGATGCCGACAATATGTCTGTTGCTCAGTTCTATCACCTTGTCCACCATCTGAATGGGCCAGCGATGTGGGAGCAATTGCTTGATACGCACGTTGTCCATGATGGGGGGAATATCAGGGTTGTAAATCGGAGCCTGAACTTCCTGCCTTTTCATATCCTTGCGGAGGAGTCTGGCCAGTTGATTATTGATCTTATGTCCAGGACGGGTGGCTATGATATGCCCTTTCAAAGGTTTCCCGATGAGCGCGATGTCTCCTACCAAGTCCATTAGTTTATGGCGGGCAGGTTCGTTATCGTACAAAATGGGTTTGTTGTTGATATATCCAAGTTTGTTGACAAGCTTGTGAGGAATATTCATGGCATCTGCAATGTCATCTAGCTTTTCCTGCGGAATCTCCTGGTCGTATATGACCAAAGCATTATCAAGGTCACCACCTTTGATCAGGTTATGCTTCAGTAACACTTCAACCTCGCGTACAAATACGAAAGTACGGCTATCGGCAATTTCTGTTTCAAAATCAGCAAGTTCATTGAGCCTTGCAAATTGATTGCTTAATATGGTAGAATCATAGCTGATCAATGTGGTGATGCTGAATCCATCGTATGGCATGATAATAAGTGAAGCACCAGTCTCTGGATTTTTTATTTCTATTCTATTGCGAACCACATAATATTGTTTGTCATATTCTTGTTCAATAATCCCAACATTTTTGATGGCCATGATAAATTCAATGGCACTACCATCAAGGATAGGCATCTCAGGACCATTAATCTCGATGAGGCAGTTATCGATTTCTGAGGCATACAGGGCAGCCATAGCGTGTTCGATAGTGCTGATCTGTACACCGTCTTTATTTAAGACTGTACCGCGTTCAGTGTTGTTGACATTTTCTGCAAGAGCTTCAATTATTGGTCTATCTTCTAAATCAATACGGATAAAGCGATATCCTGTGTTTGGCTCTGCCGGACAAAAGCGGGCTGTTATGTGAAGTCCCGTGTGTAACCCTTTTCCGGAAATAGAAAAATCTTTTTTTAAGGTAAGTTGATTGGCCATTATACGGAATAAATTATTTGATCGTTTTTTTTAGTTCTTCAATTTCTTTGCGAAGCTTCGATACTTCTAATGATAGTTCAGGCAAATTTTTATAAATGACAAAGGATCTGGCAAATTGTTTGGCAGGAATGGCCGGGTATCCCAAATAGGGTGTAGAGTTGTCTGTCAAGTTGTTTGCAACGCCTGCCCGGGCTCCGATTTGTATGCCGTCAGCAATATGGATGTGGCCTGTAAATCCAACTTGACCACCTATCATGCAGTCTTTACCGATTTTGGTAGATCCTGCGATACCGGTTAGCGCAGCAATTACGGTGTTTTCACCGACTTCCACGTTATGAGCTACCTGAATCAGGTTGTCGAGCTTTACACCATGATGTACGATGGTAGAACCCATGGTTGCTCGGTCCACCGTTGTATTGGCTCCAATTTCAACATCATCTTCAATGATGACATTTCCAATTTGAGGTATTTTCTGATAATCACCGGTTTCTTTAGGTGCAAAACCAAAACCATCGCCACCTATGATGACTCCTGCCTGCAGGATACAGTTGTTGCCGATGATGCAATCGTCATATATCTTGATACCTGGATACAAGATACAGTTGGCACCGATTTTTACATGATCTCCGATATAAACATGGGGGTAAATCTGCGTATCGTTTCCGATCTTGCTATTTTTCCCAATGTATGCAAAGTCCCCGATAAAAAGATTTTCTCCCAAAACAGCTGTCGAATCGATGGAAACCAACGAACCAATGCCGTTTTTTTTAGGCTTGGACTGATCGACCAGGGTCAACAATTGTGCCAGACATTGATAAGCATTTTCAACACGAATCAATGTCGCACTGATAGTCTTCTCAGGGATAAAGTCCTTGTTTACAAGGATAATGCTTGCTTTTGTCGTATAAATATAGGAAGTATATTTTGGATTTGCTAAAAATGTAAGTGTCCCCGGTTGCCCTTCTTCTATCTTGGAGATGTTATTGACGGAAACGTCCGGATTACCCTCTATTTCACCTGATAAGTATGATGCAAGCTGTTTCGCTGTTATTTCCATTTGTCTAAAAATTTGGGCAAAAATACAAAATATTCGGTATTAAATATCACTTTGTGGTATCGGGCTTGTAAAATGGCCTTATTTTAATACATCCTTATAACCGTAAATGACAATATATCTGCTTTTGAACCTCTCTTGATAATAATTCAAGATTCAACATATCAGATGCTTTTGTGATGGGCCTAATATTCCCGTTATTATATAAGATGTCTATGCTGTCGTCTTTTTCACTGTACATATTGGTGGAGACACAACTCTGTGAGATAAAATACCTGGCATCATCGGCTGTAATGCCATAAATGGAGGTTATTGTTTCTAAATCATGGACGATACGTTGAGGGTCTGTGGTGTCGTTACTCATCTCTATTTTGAAGAGTTTGCGTTGAAGTAAGCCTTTGCTTAGTGTAGAAAGGACAAAATCTTCATGGTGTTGCCACATTTTAATGGCAGACCAAATGTCTGTATCGTCGAGTTCCTCGAAAAAATCGAGTGCTTCATTGTTCATTTCTCCATCTGTTTGTTTGTTGGCAAGAAAATACCGGAGGGCTTCGGATGCTTGCACCATGACCTCTTTTCGCGTGAGCTCTCTGGCTCTGTTCAAAAGGTTTTTAAGCATTATTTCAGCAGCAAGGGAGGTTTTGTGTAAATATACCTGCCAGTACATCAGCCTTCTGGAAAGCAGGAAGTTTTCGATGGAATAAATTCCCTTGGCTTCGACCACCAGTCGATCGTCCTGTACATTGAGCATTTTGATGATTCGTGCTGATCCGATATTGCCTTCAGTGACACCTGTAAAGAAGCTGTCCCTGCGAAGGTAGTCAAGTCTATCCATGTCTAGATTGCCAGACACAAGCTGATGTAAAAACTTTTTGGAATATTCGTCTTTAAAAATCCGGATGGCCAAATCGAGTTTTCCTCCAAATTCACGGTTCATCCTTTCCATCAACATCAAAGAAAGGTCTTCATGCGAAATGCCATGAATAATGGTGTCTTCCAGTACATGAGAGAAAGGGCCGTGGCCGATATCATGAAGCATGATGGCCGCTATGACAGCTTCATTTTCTTCGGGCGTGATGATATTGCCTTTGGAACGCAGGTTATGGATGGCTTCTTCCATCAGGAACATGGCTCCGATGGTATGTTGGAATCGGGTGTGCTGTGCTCCCGGATAGACAAAAGATGTCATACCTAGTTGCTTGATGCGCGTGAGGCGCTGCAGGTAACGGTGTTGAAATACTTCATTCAAGAACCCAGAAGGAAGATTGATGAAGCCGAAAACCGGATCATTGATAATTTTTCGCTTCTCCACTTTATTTTAATTGGGCCAGATAACCGGCCATTTCTTCTTGTAACTTGATAGCTTCAGTTTGAGCGCAGACTGCAAAGTCTTTACCTTTGCCTGCATAGATGATTTGGCGAGAAGAGTTGACGAGCAAACCGCATTGGTCATTCATACCATATTTGACTACTTCGGCCAGGCTTCCACCCTGAGCACCGATACCTGGAACCAACAGAAAATGGTTGGGAACCACTTTTCGGATGTCGGCAAACATGCTGCCTTGTGTTGCTCCGACTACGTACATCATCTGTTCGTCAGTAGCCCACGCTCTTGATTTTTTCAGGACCTTTTCATAAAGCCTTTCTCCCTGTGCGTCTGTTGTCAGTTGGAAGTCTTGTGATCCTTTGTTGGAGGTCAATGCCAGTAGGATGACCCATTTCCCTTTATAAGTGAGGAATGGTTTCACGCTATCCTCACCCATGTATGGTGCAACAGTCACGGCATCAAAAGGAAGGTCTTCAAAGAAACCGCGGGCGTACATTTCAGAAGTGTTTCCGATATCGCCGCGTTTGGCATCGGATATGATGAATTGTTCAGGATATTTTTCGCGAATGTAGCGGATGGTCTTTTCAAGGGCACTCCAGCCCTTCAAGCCCATGCATTCATAAAAAGCCATATTCGGTTTGTAGGCGACACAATAAGCAGCCGTGGCGTCGATGATAGCCTTGTTGAAAGAAAAAATCGGATTTTCTTCATTGATAAGATGTGTCGGAATTTTTTTAATATCGGTATCCAGTCCCACGCACAAGAATGATCTCTTATGCATAATCTGTTCAAAGAGTTCTTGTTTATTCATGATTTTCCAAATTAAATATTTATTTTGCAATCACATTCATATCGCAATCTTGGAACTGCGTCTGATTATGAATTATAGTTCACTCTCTTTTAGCCTTTCAGTATTTTCTGCAATAATCAGTTGGTCGAGAATGGCCTGAATGTCACCACCCATGAAAGCTGACAGGTTATATATGGTGAAGTTGATGCGGTGATCGGTAATACGCCCTTGCGGGTAATTGTAGGTGCGGATTTTGGCAGAACGGTCACCGGTGGAAACCATTGTTTTACGTTTGGCGCCTATTTCATCCAGATATTTCTGATGCTCTACGTTATAAATACGAGAACGGAGTTCTATCATGGCTTTTTCCTTGTTCTTGTGCCAGGATTTTTCATCCTGACATTGTACCGAAATCCCGGAAGGAATGTGTACCAGACGGATGGCCGAGTAGGTGGTGTTGACCGATTGTCCGCCAGCTCCTGATGAACAAAATGTATCCACCCGGATATCTGATTCTTTGATTTCAACGTCAAATTCTTCAGCTTCCGGCAGTACCGCCACTGTAGCTGCGGATGTGTGGACGCGTCCCTGAGTTTCGGTGGCCGGCACACGCTGAACGCGGTGAACGCCTGACTCATATTTCATGATTCCATATACGTTATCTCCGCTTACGGTGAAAATAACTTCCTTATATCCTCCGGAGGTGCCTTCGCTGATGGAGGTTACTTCGACCTTCCAACCTTTGCTTTCGCAGTATTTGGCATACATCTTGAAAAGGTCGCCGGCAAAAATAGCGGCTTCGTCTCCGCCTGTTCCGCCGCGGATTTCCACAATGGCATTCTTGGCATCTTCGGGATCGGCAGGGACGAGTAATAGTTTGATTTTTTCCTCTAGGTCAGGAATTTTGCTTTGACTTTCATCCAGCTCTTCTTTGGCCATGCCACGAATGTCGGAATCACTTTCGTTTTCCAACAATTCTTTGGCATCATCAATGTTTTGGAGCAGACCGCGATATTCTTTTTGGGCTTCGGCAATCTTCTCCAAATCGTGGTATTCCTTGTTTAATTTTACAAAACGCTTCATGTCCGCAAGAACCACCGGATCTGTAATCAGGGTGGATACTTCCATGAATCGGTTATGTAAACCTTCTAATTTTTCAAGTAATGTACTTTCTGCCATAGATCGGATGAAGCTGATTAATAGTTAAATATGCCGAATTCGCTTTTGATGGTCAGGCAGGCCTTGTCGGCGGTTTCTACTTTGCCGATGATTTTGGCTTCTATGCCAAGGCTTTCTGCGATTTCAATGACTTTGGCTGCGTTTTCGGGTGTGAGGTAAACTTCGAGGCGATGTCCCATGTTGAATACCTTGTACATTTCCTTCCAATCCGTACCTGATTGTTTTTGAATCAGCTTGAATAAGGGGGGTACAGGAAAGAGATTGTCTTTGATGATGTGCAGATTTTCCACAAAGTGGAGAATCTTGGTTTGGGCACCTCCTGAGCAATGAACCATTCCATGAATGTCTTTTCTCATGATATCCAGCAACTTTTTGACAAAAGGAGCGTAAGTGCGGGTGGGAGAGAGTACCAGTTTCCCTGCATCTAGCGGACTACCTTCTACGGTATCGGTCAATTTCTTTTTTCCTGAATAAATAAGTTCGTCAGGTACGCCAGCATCGAAACTTTCAGGATATTTTTCGGCTAAATATTTGGCAAATACGTCGTGTCTGGCAGAAGTCAATCCGTTGCTGCCCATGCCGCCGTTATATTCTTTTTCATAGATGGCTTGTCCGTATGATGCCAAAGCAACGATAACGTCACCGTCTGTGATGTTGGCGTTGTTGATGACATCGCTGCGTTTCATTCTGCAAGTGACTGTGCTGTCCACGATGATGGTACGGACCAAATCGCCGACATCAGCTGTTTCACCTCCTGTGGCATAAACGCCGACACCCATTTCGCGCAATTCGGCCAGCAACTCATCTGTACCGTTGATGATGGCGGAGATGACTTCGCCCGGAATCAATAATTTGTTTCTCCCGATGGTGGAGGATACCAATATATTGTCTACGGCACCCACACAAAGCAGGTCATCAATGTTCATGATCAGTGCATCCTGAGCAATGCCTTTCCATACAGAGAGATCTCCGGTTTCTTTCCAGTAAAGGTAGGCCAGTGAAGATTTCGTGCCGGCTCCGTCTGCATGCATGATGTTGCAGTAATCGGGGTCTCCACCCAAGATATCAGGGATGATTTTGCAAAAAGCTTTTGGGAACAATCCTTTGTCAATATTCTTGATGGCATTGTGTACGTCTTCTTTTGATGCTGAAACACCTCGCATCATATACCTTTGGTCGCTCATACTTATGTGATTTTTTAGGTCTTGCAAAGATATGAAAAAATAACAAAAGGCGGCCCGTTCGGGACAGCCTTGTTGTTAAAAAAATCGGAGGGCAATTTCGTATTATTTTATCAGAAATGCTGTCACATTCTTTTCGATGCGTTCGGCCAGGTTATCGAGATCAGCCTTGACGAAATTCTCTCCGACAATGTTTTCGTACAATTCGATGTAACGTTCAGAGACGCTTGCGCAGTATTCCGGAGTCATGACAGGCACTTTTTGACCTTCTTTTCCCTGAAAGTTATTTTCGATGAGCCACTGACGAACAAATTCTTTGGAGAGTTGTTTTTGAGATTCGTTTTTTGCCAGTTTTTCAGTATAGCCTTTAGCGTAGAAATAACGGGAAGAGTCCGGGGTGTGGATTTCATCCATCAGGATGATTTCACCGTTCTTTTTTCCAAATTCGTATTTGGTGTCGACCAGAATCAGTCCTTTTTCTGTTGCCATCTCGCAGCCACGTTGGTAAATGGCGTGGGTGTATTTTTCCAGCTTTTCGTATTCTTCTTTGCTGACGATGCCCTGAGCGATGATATCTTCTTTGGAAATGTCTT
>JALNXZ010000084.1 GCA_023230125.1 Bacteroidales bacterium
CGGTAAGCTTATCTACAAAGTTAACCGAAAGGTGCAGAGTCAACAGTCTGTTATCTGATAAAAAAAATAAATGGTTTATTACCAATAATTGTACAAAAAATCTTACATTACACTCAATTAATTAAAAAAACAATGAACAAAGGAACAGTTAAGTTTTTTAATGAATCAAAAGGTTTTGGTTTTATTAAAGATTCTGAATCATCTAAAGAGTATTTCGTACATTCAAATGGTCTAAAAGACCAAATCAATGAAAACGATGAAGTGACTTTTGACCTTGAAGAAGGGAAAAAAGGATTAAATGCAGTAAACGTCAAGCTTGCTTAGACTATTACATATCAGACATTTAATACAAATCGAGCCTCAATAATTGAGGCTCGATTTAAAATAGTACGTCACACCAAATTATTAGAAGGGATACCAAGTTTTGGCATAACCCTACAACTTTATTTCCTGGGTTTACTTCTGGTCTTGATGATTAATCTTAATGATTGGTCATAGGTGATGTAATTCCAGAACCAGTTTATAAAAATCAGCACTTTATTTTTGACACCCAGAATGGATTTGAGGTGAATGACCATCCAAACCAACCAGCCCAAAAAACCCTGGAATTTTATGAATGGCAAATCGACGACGGCAAGATTGCGACCGACTGTGGCCATACTACCCAAATCTGTATATTTGAAGGCTCTTAATGGTTTGTCCTTGGTCATTCTCTTGAAGTTCTCAGCCAGATTAGCAGCCTGCTGAATAGCAACTTGTGCAACCTGTGGATATCCTCTATGGTTCTCTTCTGTTGGCATCAAGGCTATATCACCGATGGCATAAATATTGGGATAACCTTTTATGAGATTTGTCTCATCCACGATGAAGCGGTCTCCGTTTCCGATTGATTCAGGCTTTAATCCTTCCAACTTATTCCCCTTCACTCCTGCTGCCCAGATGAGTGTATTGGTACGGATACTTTTGCCATTGGATAACTGAACCACTTTCCCGTCAAAAGCATCGACAGCATCACCTAAAAGAACATTCACACCAAGTTTTTCAAGATATAAATGAGCTTTCTCAGAAGAAATTGCAGACATGCCATTCAACACTTTTGGAGCGGAATCCAGTAAGTAGATGTTCATTCTGTTGAAGTCTATTTCGGGATAGTCTTTTGGCAACACAAAACGTTTCATTTCAGCCAACGCACCACTTGTTTCAACGCCGGTTGGACCTGCACCTACAACGACAAAATTCATCAAGCCTGATATTTCATCAGGATCTTCACTGATCAACAAATTTTCAAAATTCTGCAGGATGGCATTTCGCAAATTTAAGGCTTCAGAAATGGATTTCATCGGGTATGATTTCATCCGGATAGTTTCATTTCCGAAATAATTAGTGGTTGTACCAATGGCTATTACCAAATAATCATAATTCACGTAACCGATTGTGGTAGAGACCTTGTTTTTTTCAAAATTGATTTTCAATACTTCTGTCACACGAATATGAATGTTCTTTCTGGATTGAAAAACTTTACGATACGGGAATGAAATGGAACTGGGTTCAATACCGGCTGTTGCTACCTGATAAAGCAAGGGTTGGAACATGTGATAGTTGTGCATGTCTAACAAAACAATCTGATAGTTTGTCTTGATGAGTTCTGTTGCCAGTTTGAGGCCTGAAAAACCTCCTCCAATAACGACAATGCGTTTCCCTTTAACTTCTGGAATGTTTGCTCTCATAAATCAATTATTAATAATATCATATTGGGGCAATCTCCCACAACAAGGAAGAATTGGTGTTTTTCGGTAAAAAATTTGCTGGTACGATTCAATTCTTGACTTATAAGCTATCAAAAACGCCGTTGGACGACTCTGTATCTTCTTCATCCGAAGAAGGTTCTCCGCCAGTACAGTTGTATTCAAAACCTGGAGGAACTCCGAAAGAATCACTTTCTGAATAACCTAGATTTTTGTCTTTATAGATCTTCTGCATGAAAAGGCACCAAATGGGTAAGGACATGTTGGCTCCTTGTCCTTCAGATGTAAAGTCAAAATGGATGTCGCGTTCTTCTCCACCAACCCAGACGCCAGCCACCAATCGAGGTGTGATGCCCATGAACCATCCATCGGAGTTGTTTTGGGTCGTACCGGTTTTACCTCCTATTTCGCCTTTAAGATTATATCTGAAACGAACTCGGCCTGCAGTTCCTTGATCAACCACAGCACGCAACATAGACAGCATTTTATAGGATGTTTTTTCACTAAAGATTTCAGACATATGAGGTGAGAAATGGGTAATGATATTCCCATTTTTATCCTCAATGCGTGTCACAAACATAGGTTGTACACGTATTCCACGATTGGCAAAACTGGTATAGGCACTGACCATCTCTGCCACTGTTGCGTCGCAAGTACCGACACAAAGTGAAACGACAGGATCCAGCTGACCATTCAAGCCAAACGAACGAAGCATGCGAACAAAGGCGTATGGCGAAAAATGGCTCATGACATAGGCTGATATCCAATTATTTGAATTGGCCAAGCCCCAACGGAGTGTTACAATCTCACCAACCCTGTTATGATTGGCATTACGTGGCGTCCAGGCCTCTCCGGTCTCTGTGGTGATTGTAGTTGGAACATTTTTAACCTGATCACAAGGTGAATACCCTTCTTCCATAGCCATAGTATAGAGGTATGGCTTGATGGTGGATCCGACCTGCCTGCGACCCATCATGACCATATCATATTGAAACGGCGTAAATGCTACTCCACCAACATAAGCCATCACATGTCCATTCATTGGATCCATAGCCATAAATCCTGAACGCAAAAAATATTTATGATAACGAATAGAATCCAAAGGGCTCATGACCGTATCTTTCATTCCATCATAGGTAAAGACAGACATTTCAACCTTCTTGTTGAAAACATCTTTGATTTCAATATCTGAAAACCCGGCATTTTTCATGGATCGATAGCGTTCTGATTGTCTGACACTTCTATACAGAATTTTCATTACTTGATTTTCACTCAGATTTTTAGAGTATGGTGCATAGTTTCTGCCTTTCTTCTCCTTGAAAAATTCATTTTGCAAATATCCACCTATATGTTCGTAGACTGCTTCTTCAGCGTAACGCTGCATACGGGAATCAATGGTGGTGTATATTTTAAGACCATCAGTATAAAGGTTGTAGTTGGAGCCATCTTCTTTGGTATTTTTTTTACACCATCCATAAAGGGGATTTGTTTCCCAGGCCAAAGAATCATCGCTGTATTGCTGGGCTTGCCAATCTGCATAACGAGATCTTTTGGGTTTGTCCTTGACCAATATCTGGCGCAAATATTCTCTGAAATATGGAGCCAGGCCTTCTTTATGATCTACCCGATGGAAGTTCATGTCCATGGGAAGAGTCTGTAAGGAATCACAGACAGATTCAGAGATAAAGTCAGCTTTTCGCATCTGATTCAAAACGACATTGCGCCTTTGCCTGGAACGTTCACTATATCGCTTGGGATTGAAATAGGTCGCATTTTTGCACATGCCGACCAAAGTCGCCGATTGCTCCAAATTCAGTTTATCCGGAGTCGTTCCAAAATAGACGGAAGCTGCAGTCTTGATGCCGACAGCATTGTTTCCAAAGTCATATTGATTGAGGTACATGGTCAGAATCTCTTCCTTGGTATAGAAACGTTCCAACTGAACGGCTATCACCCATTCGATGGGTTTTTGCATTCCTCTTTGAAAGACATTTTTTGCATGTGGAGTATAAAGAAGTTTAGCCAATTGTTGTGTAATGGTACTGCCACCTCCCGCGTTTTTTTGTAAAAACAATCCGCGTTTTACAATGGCTCTGAAAAGAGCCTTAACATCAATACCGGAATGACTTTTGAAACGGATATCTTCTGTTGCGATCAAAGCCTTGACCAAATATGGAGAAAGTTGATTATAAGTCACAGGCACCCTGTTCCCTCCCTCACCATAATAATAAGTACTCAACATTTCTCCATCTGAGGATATGACCTCTGTGGCAAATTTATTCTTGGGATTTTCCAATTCTTCAATGGGTGGCATATACCCTACCTTTCCATTGGCAATCAAAATGAACATAATGACAGACAGAACAAATCCTATTCCGACAGCCCACCAAAAAACACGAATTACTTTGTCTAAAGTCTCCTTATTTAAAGGGCTTTGCGAATATCCGCCTTTTTTTTTATTGAAAGATTTTTTTGTATTTCTTAGTGAATATCTATATTCTTGACCCATTTTCATCGAAATTTTTATAAGTCTGGGATACCATCAAAATTTAACACGTAAAAGTACACTTTTCTTTGACATCAGTCAACATGATTTTTCCATTTGTTTTTTTACAACGGTCATATCCTTTCTGTAAAAAATTTTGTACTTTTGTTTATTCTATAACCAACAGAATCAACGGTATGTCATCCAAAAGCATTGTTTCCATTACTGATTATTCCACAGATCAGATACTAAGTATTTTAGACAGTGCGGCGACCTTCGAGGCCAACCCCAATCAAACCATATTGAACGGAAAAGTTGCAGCTACACTCTTTTTTGAGCCTTCCACCCGTACACGTCTGAGCTTTGAAACAGCAGTAAACAGATTAGGTGGCCGAGTCATCGGTTTTTCTGATGCTTCAACATCTAGTTCAGTTAAAGGTGAAACCTTAAACGATACCATTAAGATGGTGTCCAACTATGCCGACATCATCATCATGAGACATCATTTGGAAGGTGCTGCCCGTTACGCTTCTGAAGTCACATCCGTGCCCATCATCAACGCAGGCGACGGATCCAACCAGCATCCGTCACAAACGATGCTTGACTTGTATTCCATTCGGAAAACGCAAGGCAGACTCGACAATATCAAAATTGCCATGGTGGGAGACCTTAAATACGGACGCACAGTACACTCTCTCCTGATTGCATTGACTCATTTTTCTCCCCAATTTTACTTTATTGCTCCCGATGAATTGAGAATGCCTGAAGAATACAAGATTATTTGTGACAAGAAAGGCATTCCATACGAAGAGCGGACAGAATTTAATACTGACATCATCAACGAAGTGGACATCCTTTATATGACCAGGGTTCAGAAAGAGCGTTTTACAGACCAGATGGAATATGAGAAAGTAAAGAATGTATATACCTTGCGCAATAAGATGCTGGAGCATTCAAAGGACAACTTGCGTATCCTGCATCCACTCCCAAGGGTCAATGAAATTGACATGGATGTGGATGCCAACCCAAAGGCTTACTATTTTGAACAGGCCAGAAACGGACTTTATGCCCGTCAGGCTATGATTTGCGATACCTTGGGTCTGATTTAAACAGATGAAATCATGATAACAAACAATGAAAAAGAACTTCAGGTAAAAGCCCTGAGAAATGGAACTGTAATTGACCATATACCCTCTGACATCTTATTCAAAGTGGTTTCTTTACTGCAATTGGACAGCGTAAAGAATCAGATTACCATTGGTAACAACCTAACGAGTAAACGCATGGGCAAAAAAGGAATTATCAAGATTTCCGATTGTTACTATGAGGAAGAAGAAATAAGCAGAATCGCTTTGATTGCTCCTGATGCTAAAATAAATATCATTCGAAATTTTGAAGTAATCGAAAAAAAGGTTCTGAGTTTACCGGATAATTTTACAGGAATCGTCAAATGTCCGAATCCGAAATGTATCACCAACAATGAACCGATGAAGACTAAGTTTGAGGTCATTAAAAAAAATCCGGTTGTATTGAGGTGTCCGTATTGCGAGCGAGAGATTCAACAGGAAGACATTCAATTGTTATAGATATGAAAAAAGATTGGAAACCCGGAACAATGATTTATCCGTTGCCGGCTGTTATGATCAGTTGCGGTGCTGATGAAAGTGAATACAATATCATGACTGTTTCATGGGTTGGAACCATTTGCACCAATCCGCCCATGTGCTACATTTCTGTCCGCCCTGAACGTCATTCTTATCCCATCATAAAAAAGAACATGGAATTTGTCATCAACCTGACTACCAAAGAGTTGGCTTATGCTACAGATTGGTGTGGTGTTCGTTCAGGCAAAGACTTCAACAAGTTTACAGAGATGAAACTGACTCCAGGTAAAGGATCTGTAGTAAAAGCTCCGATCATTGAGGAATCCCCTCTTTGCATCGAATGTCGGGTACGTGAGATTGTGAGTCTGGGTTCACATGACATGTTCATTGCCGATGTTGTCAACGTACAGGCCGATGAAAAATTCATCAATGAAGAAACAGGTGTTTTCGAACTGGAAGAAGCTGATTTACTCGTTTATTCTCATGGCTTCTACCATGAGATAGGAAAGCAGATGGGAAAATTCGGCTGGTCTGTACAGAAAAAGAAAAAATAGAGGTCAAGTTAAAAAAGAATATTACCTTTGCAGCTTCAAAAAAAGACCGACTTAATGGTCTTGCTTTTTCGCAATTATTTGCGTCCTATTGCTTGAAAAATTTCATTTATATACGATAGTTCATATGAAGAGAGACCAAATCATTTTCGACATCATCGAACGCGAACATCAACGCCAACTGAAAGGCATAGAATTGATCGCTTCGGAAAATTTTGTGAGTGATCAAGTAATGCAGGCCATGGGAACATGGTTGACCAACAAGTACGCTGAAGGATATCCCGGACATCGCTACTACGGAGGTTGTGAAATCGTGGACGAAAGCGAACAGATTGCCATCGACCGCCTTAAACAACTGTTTGGTGCAGAGTATGTCAACGTTCAACCACACTCCGGCGCACAAGCCAATGCCGCTGTTTTCCTTGCAGTCATGCAACCGGGAGATAAGTTCCTTGGTTTGAACCT
>JALNXZ010000085.1 GCA_023230125.1 Bacteroidales bacterium
GCTTCGATCTCAAGGCACACCTGTTTGTAAGCATCGCGGAAAGGTATTCCGGCCAAGGTCCTGCGATTAACCTCTTCAACGCTGAAAATCAGGTCATATTTGTCATCGTCAAATAAATGCGTATTCACTTCAATTTGTGACATCATTGCTGTTGTCATCTTCAGGCAATCAATCAATTCTCCGAAGCTTGGAATAAAGACTTCTTTGATGATTTGAAGATCTCTGAAATAGCCTGACGGAAGGTTGCTGATGATGCCTGAGATTTGTTGAGGCAGATTCTGAATCTTATTGCATTTTGCACGGGTGAGCTCAAAAACGTCAGGATTCTTTTTATGGGGCATGATGCTTGAGCCGGTGGTATATTGTGCCGGAAGCTTTATAAAGCCGAAATTCTGGCTTGTAAACATACAGGAATCGAAGGCAAGTTTTGCAACCGTACCCGCAATGGACGCTAAAGCAAATGCTACAGTCCTTTCCATCTTGCCTCTGCCCATTTGAGCATAGACAACATTATAGTTCATACTGTCAAAACCAAGCAGGTCGGTGGTCATCTGGCGATTGAGTGGGAAAGAAGATCCGTAACCTGCAGCAGAACCCAACGGATTGCGGTTGCAAACCTTAAAGGCAGACTGGAGCAGTTGTAGGTCATCGGCAAGAGACTCTGCGTAAGCACCAAACCATAAACCGAAAGAGGATGGCATGGCAATCTGCAAATGGGTGTACCCGGGTAATAAGACGGATTTATAATTTTCGCTTTGATCTAGTAAAGCGTCAAAGAGTTCTCCAACTGCATCATATACTTCTTGGATGGCCGATCGAGTAAAGAGTTTCAGATCCAGCAGAACCTGATCATTTCTGGATCGTCCACTATGTATTTTTTTGCCCGTGTCACCCAAAGTACGTGTCAGAATCAGTTCAACCTGAGAATGTGCATCTTCAACACCTTCTTCAATGACAAACTTGCCATTTTCAGCTGATTGATATATTTTCTTCAGTTCTATGAGCAGTTTGGTGAGATCCTCTTTGGTCAATAAGCCGATGCTCTCCAGCATGGTAATATGTGCCATAGAACCCAAAACGTCATATTTAGCCAGGAATAGATCCATTTCAGGATCTTTTCCAACGGTGAAACGTTCAATTTCATGGTCAATTTTTGTGCTTTTTTCCCAAAGTTTCATTTGTTATGGTTTTTTAATAGGGTATTTTCGCCAATGCTTCTGCTACTTTTTTGATGCCTTCTTCCAGAGGCTTTACGATCATTCCTTTGAAAAAAAATGGAATGTCTGCCCCGATGGTTAATTTAAGCCTGGTGTCATCAGTCGCGGCTTCCACGAGTTGAATCCAACAGGTAAAAGGTACCGGTGACTTTTCAGAAACCAACTTGATGGTCTTGAAAGGATCCCGTTCTACAATGCGTATGGATATTTTACCGACTGTATTAGCCTGAAAACTACAGGAATCTGCGTCGAAGGTGAATTCTTTAATCTTATCCTGAGGAAGCATAGACTGCATACTTACCAGATTGTTTAAATCAGAAAGTTTGGAAAAAACCCGTTCTGCACTATAGGGGATTCTCTGGACATCACTTACAAAGTCTGTCATGTTTGATGGGTCTTGTCGGTGATTTATTTGGACTTCCAAGTTGTCGGAGATTTGCGCCATTCTTGTAAGGCGGTCAACTCTGATTCGTGAATATAATTGGTGGCTAAAGCTGTTTCAAGAACGGCCTCATAGTTACTCAATGTGGTAAGCTCCACCTTGGCTTTTCTAAACGCCTCTTCTGCAACCGGGAATCCATAGGTGAATATGGCCAGCATGCCGATTACCTCGCTACCATCAGCGCGAATGGCTTCAACGGCCTTTAAGCTGCTTCCACCTGTAGAAATCAAGTCTTCAATGACTATAACTTTCATTCCCGGCTTCAAATCTCCTTCAATGAGGTTCTCCAGGCCGTGATCTTTTGGAGAAGACCTTACGTAAACGAAAGGTAAACCCAATTCTTCTGCGACCATTGCTCCTTGAGCAATGGCTCCTGTAGCTACTCCGGCAATGGCATCCGCCTGATCATAATTTTCGCGAATGAGCCGAGCCAGTTCCAGTTTGATGAAATTTCTCAACGCCGGATAAGATAATGTTTTGCGATTATCACAATAGATTGGAGACTTCCATCCGGAAGCCCATGTGAAAGGATTGGAAGGTTGAAGTTTTACAGCCTTGATTTTAAGCAACTTGGCGGCTACGATTCGTTCTAACTTTTTCATACGAAGGTGATTTAATTTATAGGTCGAATGAAACCAGCATGTCATGTTTTCCTCAATTTTGAAGAATCATTGATTCATACTTGCTTCATGTCTTTATGCTAAATTTGAAATGATTGACTCTTGACTTTTGGCGTAAAAGTAAGCAATGATTCATAAATACGCGACATATAAAGGTTAAATAATTATCACTAATTTCTTAGAACAGATAATTTAGATTGATATAACTGCCCATATTAGTTCCATCTCGTTCATCCAGTGCTTTACCCATCTCTGCTGAAATGATAAAATTCTCATTCATGACAATTTTGATACCGCCCCCAAAAGAGGAATGGAAACGATCTTTCTCATTTGTATTGATGTACGTATTCAACGTGTTGTCGTCTATGTTTTCAATATTCCATTCAATGGGATCCAGAATGATTCCGGTATCAAAAAATCCGTTCACACCGAAATAAAAATTTTGGTTGATGAATTTGAAAGAAATGGCTTTCCATCGCAACTCGAAGTTGCCAAAAGAAATGGCATCTCCGACAATGCGATTCCTTAGAATGCCTCTAAGGCTGTTGCTTCCACCAAGTCCGGTGACATTGGTCCTTTTAGCAAAAGGAGACATCAGCTGGGTGCGACGGAAGAACGGCACTTGGTTATTACCAATTTGACCTTGTACTCCCAGGCGAACGGCTGCATTCAATTTATCCTTGATAATGCTCTGAAATTGACTATGCATTACGGAGTACCTGGTATAGGGCATGTCATTCATAAAATTGGGTGCAATTTCAATGATGGATTCTGTGTATGAGCCTTGGCTTGGATTATTCAACGCATTTCTACTGTCATAGATCAAACCACCTTTAATCGTACTCAGAATGCCTCCATCTGCTTCTTTTTCTCCTATGATGCCCCAATCAACATATTTGTCATAAAGGCTGATTCCTTGAAGATAATCAGGATCGCTTGGTTCAACACCTTCGTTTAACTTGTTATAGTCAACGGAACCGTTCTTGTAGTTTTCAAAATTGTAACTGGCTATCCAGAAGAGGTGGTCGGCCAGAAAATGGCCTTTGAAATCAGCCAGGATCCTGACTTGTTTCTGAGACATCTTATAGAAGACACGATCTTCATTTTCCCGGTAGATGCTTTGATATCCGTTAAAACCGTAAAAATCCATCAAGTCGTCGGTGAGATAGCTCAATTCCACAAAGCTGCGAATGCCGGGAATCAATCTTTCTGAATCATAGTACAGGCGATAAATGCCACTGCCCTTTGTATATCGGGATATCTCCAGATATAATGAATGGTCGTATACCGGATATCTGTTGCCATTTCCGTAATCGAAAAGATTCAGGATGGCTCCATATTGAAGGCCTAAATCGGAGTTGTAGGAGATTGCTGGCAGGACACCAAGATTGTAACCGTCCTTAACGGTTTCTTCTGCAAAGAGCGTGAGTGAATTGAAAATTAGCAGAGCAATGAAGATGTTTCGTTTCATATTCCTTCAATAGTTGACGTATAAGAACCCAGTGAGTTGTAAAAATACAATCTTTGGCGGATTATACAAAATAATGGCTGCAGTTTTCATAAAATGAGGATGCAGACCTATTTTCTTTTACCATACTAATAGTGATAACGTTATGATATTATAGCGTTTGTTTATTTGAATCAACCGTTTTGTGTGACTTTCTAAAATCAAGAAAAGTGAAGATTCTTTTTTCGCCGCTTAAAACGTTCCTTTGTAAGGTTCCTTATGCTAATGCAAGTGCGAAAAATGAAATTTTTGCTTCTGGAGCTTTCAATATGGCTTGTCCGCAGGCACAAAGTGTAGAACCGCTTGTTAGGACATCATCAACCAGAAGTATATGCTTTCCGGAAAAGATTTCAGTGTCTCTCAACTCAAAAAGCCCCTGTGCATTTTCCCATCTTTCCCAGATACTTTTGGTTGTTTGGGTGGGATTCTTGACAACGCGATGCAAATGAGTGGAATCATAGGCAATGCCACTTATTTGTGAAAGCCCTTTGGCTATCCATTCACTTTGATTGTAACCGCGTTTTTTTGCTTTGTCCTTGTGCAAAGGAACTGGAACAATGAGGTCTATGTCTTTGAAAAAGCCTGTTGAAGCAATTCTTGACCCGGCAAAGGAACCCAGACATTCACCCAATTCCTTCTCTCCTTTGTATTTCAATAATTCCAGAACTGTTTGCACTTTAGATTCTTTTTGATAGAGAAAACCGGCAGTGATTTTTTCAAAAGGGATTTTCCCATAAAAGCGATCAGCGGCAATATTCATCCGAAAGGACTTGAAATCGGTCTTTGGCAATTCGTACAGACAGTTCATACAAAGATGTTTTTCTCCTTGCACCAATGGCTTTTCACAGATTTGGCAAAGGTTGGGCCATGCCAGATTCATGATGTCTGAAGTGATATTACTAAATGGAATCCTCATTGTATTCATCTTCGTCAATGTCCATTTTTCTCAGGCATTTGGTGATGAGAGCGGATTCAAACCCCCTTCCAAGCGCATAGCGAATCATTTTTCCGCTTAATTCGTAGTCGGTTTTACTTTTGATGGAAGGCCTTTTTTGTCGGAGAAGTGTCATCAGCATTTTTTTATAATCTTCATCTGGGATTGTTTCGACCCCTTCGTCAATCAGCTCATTGGATACTCCTTTTTGTTTGAGTGCGTAGCGAATCTTGACTTTTCCCCATTTGTTGAAGCGGAACCTGTCACTCACAAATGCTTTGACATATCGCTTCTCATTGAGAAAACCTTCTTGTTGCAAACGTTGGATGAGTTTTGATTGCTCTTCAGGATTCAGTTCAAATTTAGAGGTCTTTTCTAGAACTTCCGATTTGCAATGTTCGGTTGTTGAACAAAATGCGGCGGCAAAAGCAAGTGCCTCAGAATAGTTGCTCATATTTCATTGAAATGATAAAATAGCCCTGATTATGCGGTCTCTTCCTGACAAATCCTGAAAGAGCTCTGCATGAAAGCCATTCTGCTGGATTGTTTGAAGGGTTTTTTTGCCAAGATGACTATTGATTTCAAAGTAAAGTCTGCCGCCTTTCCTGAGATTTTTTACTGCATATAGGGAAATAAGGCGGTAAAAAATCAACGGGTCATCGTCTTTGACGAAAAGAGCCAGATATGGTTCGTGGTCCAGGATATGAGCTTCCATAACTGTCCTCTCGCTTTCACAAACATAGGGAGGGTTGCTGACGATTACATCCCATTTATCGGACATTTCTTCAAATTCTTCGAATTTAAGGATATCCCGTAGGCTGAAGTCTATGTCAACCTTGTTGAGATCAGCATTTTCACGGGCTATCTGTATGGCTTCTTCAGAAATGTCCCAGGCTGACACTTTAGCTGTGGGGATATTTTTAGCCAAAGACACGGCGATGCATCCGCTGCCGGTTCCAATATCCAATATCCGAATCTGCTGATTCTTGCGGTCTTTTAATATCAGTTCCACCAGCTCCTCTGTTTCCGGACGTGGTATCAAAACACCGGGCATGATTTTGAAATTTAGCCTGAAAAATTCGGTCGTTCCAAGGATATATTGAATGGGCTCGCCGTTTGCCAGTCTGTCTACGGCTGTATTTAGCTTGTTTACCATACAGCCAGTTAATTTTGTATCTTTGTCGATGTATATTTGTACACTGTTCATTCCGGCAAGCTGTTTTAACAACAAGTGCGAAATGGACTTCATTTCATTTTTGGAATAAATGTTGCCTAACCGGCTTTCAATATAGGTTAAAAAGCGTTGCATGTTTAACAATTAGTTTACAAAGCTACTGCTTTTTTTCGAGAAATAAAATTTTTATATCAATAAGCCTAAGGGTGATTTGGTTTAACTTTTTGAGAAGAACTGAAACATGTCAGAATCCATGATGGATAGTCTATTTATGAAACGTTGTCTGCAGCTGGCGGCAAACGGGAGAGCTACATGCGCTCCCAATCCAATGGTGGGGGCGGTGGTGGTTCATCAAGGCCTCATCATTGGAGAGGGCTGGCATCGCAAGTCCGGCGAACCTCATGCTGAACCCAATGCCATTCGCTCTGTGAAAAATCAGGAGTTATTGAAAGCGTCTACCTTGTATGTGAATCTGGAGCCTTGTTCGCATGATGGTAAAACGCCGCCTTGTGTGGACCTGATCATCGCAAAGCAGATACCTCGTGTTGTGGTTGGCTGTCTGGATCCTTTTCCGCAGGTTTCCGGCCGGGGTATTTCGAAACTCCGTACGGCAGGTATTGATGTATCAGTTGGGGTAGAAGAAGCCGCTTGTTTGGAATTGAACCGGCATTTTCTTCGATTTCATCGAGAAAAACGTCCATATATCATTTTGAAGTGGGCTCAAACGGCAGATGGTTTTTTAGACTTTTCCAGAATCCCCGGTGATCAGAAACAGTCATTGAAGATTTCAACGCCTTTTACCCAAATGCTTGTCCATAAGTTGCGCTCCGAGTGTGACGTGGTACTTGTTGGAACCAATACAGCCATTCTGGATAATCCCGCCCTGACCGTTCGTTCTTGGGCAGGGAAAAGTCCTGTAAGGGCGATGTTGGATCGTCAAATGATT
>JALNXZ010000086.1 GCA_023230125.1 Bacteroidales bacterium
CGATTTCTTCCGCTATATCCCGTACGACATCAATCACTTTCATTTGTTCATCAAACTTCAACCCACTTTGGCTGTAGTAAGCGAAAACAACGGTTTCACCAATATCGAAAGATCCACTGTCAGGCTTTTCTTCGCCCATGAGCATACGCAGGAAAGTCGTTTTTCCGGTACCATTCTTGCCCACAATTCCAACCTTCTCATAACGTGCAAAATTGTAATAGAAATGATCCAACAGCTTTAGGTCTCCGTAGGCTTTGGATATATATTTGGCTTCAAAAATCTTAGATCCAAGGTAGGTCGCTTTCACATTTAAGCTAATAGAATCATCCACGCGCTTTTGTGAAACCTTTTCTTCTAAATCGTAAAAAGAATCTATACGTGCACGAGCTTTTGTGGCGCGAGCCTGAGGCATACGGCGCATCCAGTCAAGTTCTTTACGGAACAAATTATTGGCCCTGTCTAGTTCCGTGTTGTAAACATCAATCCGTTCCTGATGCTTTTCCAGATAATAGGAATAATTGCCGGAATAATTGAAAAGCTGACCTTGATCGATTTCCAGGATGTTATTGCAAACGCGATCCAAAAAGTACCTGTCGTGAGTCACCATCAGCAGGGTAACGCCGGATCTCGTCAGATAACTTTCGAGCCATTCGATCATTTCCAAATCGAGGTGGTTGGTCGGTTCGTCTAGAATCAGCAAATCTGGTTCTGTAATAAGCGCATTGGCTAAAGCCACTCTTTTAAGTTGTCCTCCGGAAAGATGTTGTATCTTTTGGTCAAAATCCTTGATTTTTAGTTGTGAAAGGATTTGTTTGATTCTGACTTCGTAATCCCAGGCTTTGTAATAATCCATCAAATGGAGCATTTCTTCTAATGTTTCTCCTTTGGGATGTGGCTGATGTGTCTCTTCTCGCATCATCATGGCTTCATAACGTTCTATAGTCCTAACAATCTCATTGTCTGACTGAAAGCAAGCATCCAAAACTGAAAGATGATTGGGATAATGAGGCATCTGCTCCAAATAATTTATCCGAAGGTCATGCCTGAATACGACAGATCCGGCATCATAATCCTCTATGCCGGCAATTATATTGAGCAAGGTCGTTTTTCCTGTTCCGTTTTTGGCAATCAAAGCCACACGCTGTCCTTCCGCTATACCGAATGACAGATTTTTATACAATATCAGGTCTCCAAATGATTTGCTTAAATTCTCAACTTGTAAATAACTTACAGGATTTGCCATTATGCTTTGTTGGGGTAAAGTTCGTCTTTTAAATAATGTCCGGTAAAACTTTCAGGATGTTTTACCAGTTCTTCAGGAATGCCGCTGAAAATAATCCTACCACCTAAACGCCCTCCTTCCGGGCCGATATCAATGATATGATCCGCAAGTTTAATGACGTCCAGATTATGTTCTATCACGATGACAGTGTTGCCTTTGTCAACCAATCGGTTCAACACACCCATCAGCACACGGATATCATCGAAGTGCAAACCAGTCGTGGGTTCATCCAACACATACATGGTCTTGCCTGTATCTTTTTTAGCCAGTTCGGTGGACAGCTTCACACGCTGATTCTCGCCGCCAGACAATGTCGTGCAAGGTTGTCCAAGTCGAAGATAGCCCAAACCGACCTCTTGAAGCGTTTTGATCTTATGAAGAATTTGGGGTTGATTCTCAAAAAAGTCGACAGCCATATTGATGGTCATATTCAGTACATCGGCAATGGATTTTCCTTTAAAACGAACTTCCAGTGTCTCCCTGTTATAACGTTTACCCTGACAATCTTCACAAGTCACAAGCACATCGGGCAAAAACTTCATTTCAATGGTCTTGTAGCCATTTCCTTTACAGGTTTCGCAACGTCCACCTTTCACATTGAAGGAAAAACGGCCTGGCTTGTAAGCCCTGATTTTGGCTTCAGGCAGACTTACAAACAAGCTCCTGATATCAGAAAAGAGGCTTGTATAAGTCGCAGGATTAGACCGTGGACTTCGTCCAAGAGGTGATTGATCCACGCTGACAATTTTATCAATATTGTCAAGCCCTTCTATGGAATCATAAGCCAAAGGTTCCTTTAACGAACGGTAAAAATAACGGCTCAGGATAGGTTGTAGGGTATCTTTAATCAGCGTGGACTTTCCGCTACCTGAAACGCCAGTCACAACAATCAGTTTTCCCAGTGGAAACGATATATCCACATTTTTCAGATTATTTCCCTTACAACCTTTGAGAACGATACTATTTCCATTTCCATGGCGTCGTTTTTTCGGAATTTCTATATTAAGAATTCCATTCAGATACGAAGATGTCAAGGTATTTGCCTTCAGCATTTCCTCTGGAGTTCCGGCGAATACGACTTCGCCCCCATGCCTTCCTGCCCTTGGTCCAAGATCCACCACATAATCGGAAGCCAGCATCATGTCCCTGTCATGTTCAACCACAATGATAGAGTTGCCGGAATCTCTCAGTACTTTCAAGGAATTAATCAGCCGAGAATTGTCCCTCTGATGCAAACCAATACTGGGTTCGTCTAGAATATAGAGTACATTGACCAATTGAGAGCCAATTTGTGTGGCCAACCTGATACGTTGATTTTCACCCCCGGAAAGTGATGCAGAAGCTCTGTTCAAGGAAAGATAGTCCAAACCTACATCAAGCAAGAAGCTCAGTCTGGAACGGATTTCCTTGAGTATTTCCGATGCTATCAGTTTTTGTTTTTCTGAAAGGTGTTCTTCCAGATGGTCTATCCATTCTTTTAGCTCTGAGATATCCATTTCAGAGATCTGGGCTATCGTGCAATCATTCAGCTTGAAATGTAAAGCTTCGCGGTTGAGGCGAGCACCACGGCAATCCGGGCAAATATCTGTCTTGATGAATTGTGCTGCCCACTTCTGAGCGTCTGAGGTTGCATCTTCATCCTGTTGCATGGTTATATATTTGATGACCCCGTCAAAATTAACGAAATAGTTGGAATTTCCGAGGGAGCGATTCTTGATATGCAGACTTTCTTCCGTACCATTCAGGATTTCATCCAATGCTTCATCAGGGATATCCTTGATGGGCGTCTTCAAGGTAAAGCCATACTTGTCTGCAATAGCCTCAATCTGCCAAAACAGAAGAGAATCCCTATATTTGCCCAATGGAATAATGCCTCCGTTAAGTATGTTTTGCTCACGGTCCGGCATAATTTTGTCCATATCCACGATATTGACCATACTTAATCCTTTACAACGCGGACACATACCCTGAGGCGAATTAAAAGAAAAACTGTTGGGTGCCGGTTCATTGTAGGAAATGCCGGATGTCGGACACATCAAACGCTTACTGAAATATCGCAGATTTTCTCCATCCTTGTCCAAGATCATGACGACGCCATCTCCCTGTCGCATACCGATTTGAAGACTTTGCTTGATGCGTTTCAAATCTTTTTCCAAAATCATCAGTTTATCTATCACCACTTCAATATCGTGGTTCTTATAACGATCCAGCTTCATACCATGCGTGATTTCACAAAGGTTTCCATCTACGCGTACATTCAGGTATCCCTTTCTGCGAAGCGATTCAAAAAGTTCTTTATAATGGCCCTTGCGACTACGAATGACAGGCGCAAGCAAGTATACCTTATGTCCTTCGTATTCTTTAATAATCAGTTCCATAATTTTATCTTCCGTATACTTGACCATAGGCTCCCCTGTCACATAAGAAAAAGGCTCTCCTGCTCTGGCATAAAGCAAACGCAAATAATCATAGACTTCCGTACTGGTTCCGACAGTGGAACGGGGATTTTTATTGGTGGTTTTCTGTTCAATGGATATGACAGGGCTCAGCCCCGTTATCTTGTCCACATCAGGACGTTCGAGACTTCCGAGAAAATTTCTGGCATAGGAAGAAAATGTCTCAACATAACGACGCTGTCCTTCTGCAAAGATGGTGTCGAATGCCAAAGAGGACTTGCCACTCCCACTCAAACCGGTTATCACAACCAGCGCATCACGCGGAATTTGTACATCAATATTCTTCAGGTTGTGTACACGTGCTCCATATACACAAACGGATTCCTGTTCTTTCATAATCAATCTTCATCAATCACCCAATCCTTTTGGTAAACGGTGATCTTCATTTTATCAAAATAGAGGCTCTCTTTCAAAGGAATTGCAACCTTGTAAGCCTTACCTTCCGGATTGGGCAAACTGTCGCTGCGAATCCAGGTGTTGTAATTTTTTAAATCATAATAGGAAATGCCTGCACCTTTGGCAAAATCCACCCAATTGGAAACTTTTCCAGAAACCATAGAATCTTTGCAGACATTGGGCATATATAATTGTTCCTTTTTAATGTAAAATCCATATTTCTTAGGATCAGACATAAATTCTTTACATGCGAGAATTCTGAATACATAACGGGAGGTTTGTTCCACCAACCAAAGATCTAGACTTGAGTTCTCACCCTGCCTGGCAAGTTCCTTCATAATCCTTGCTGTACCGATATTGTAGGATGCCGCAGCTGAAGGCCAATCCCGAAACTTTTCATAAGCACTCCTCAAATAGCGGCAAGCAGCCTCCGTTTCATTTTCAACATGATAACGATCGTCAACATTATCATTGACTTCCAGTCCTAACTGCCTGGCCGTTTCGGGCATAAACTGCCACAGACCGATGGCTCCTGATGATGAAATTGCCTTATTGTCAAGGCCACTTTCAATACAAGCGAGGTATTTTATATCGTCTGGAATGTTATTGGCTTTTAAGATAGGCTCAATGACGGGAAAATAACGATTGGCACGTTTCAATAGCAAAAGTGTAGAGGAATGCAGATACATCATGGAAAGCAATTCTCGGTCAAAACGTTCACGCATGTTCTTTTCTCTCAAATCAATGATCTGGCCACAAAAAGTCACTTTATCCGGGATTTCCGGTGAAATGACTAAAAAATTCCGAACAAATACTTTTTCTGTATCAACTATAGTCTGAGTCGGTTCTGTCTTCACAGAAACAACTTCTACTTTCTTCCTTAAAAGCTTTTTAAAATAATGAACCTCTGCAAAAACGTTGAAAACAGAAAAAGTAATAGCAAATAATATACTGAAAAAAATGCGTGAACTCTTATCAAATTTCATATGATAATAATTTTTTCATCTAAGATCTCATATGGAACTCGCATGTCCATTTTATCATAAACTTGGACGTTTTTACAAACATGCTCGTTTCATGATACCAAACTATTCTAATAAATTGATGTCGCCTTTCTTTTTATACACAATGCCATCAGAGCCCCTGGCCTCAATGACATAAAAATATACACCAGGCGAAACAGCTTTTCCTTTGTGAGTGCCGTTCCAACCAAGGGCTGGATCAGACCATACAAACAGGACATTCCCCCAACGATTTAAAATGGTACCTCTAAACGATACAATAGACTTATAGACAACCCTGAATTCATCATTTTCTCCAGGACTTGACCTCGGTGTAAAAAAATTCGGACAATCTATAAACGATTCCAGAACCTTTGGAACAAAATAGTTTGATGAATCCTGACACGTCAAAGCCTCATTACTCACCACAAGCCGGACAAAAGAAGTACCTGCTTCCAAAAATTTAAACTCGAGCTCATCATCAGAATACCTGCTGGTATATGTTCCTGAACCATCTCCATGATCATAAAAAAACCATTCCTTATACTGCACAGCTTCACTTGAGTTGCAGGAGAATTGGATAGTCAAAGGGGCCGAACCTGTTGGTTGTGCTCCGCTCTGATAGACTAAAGTCGGATCTTCATTACCATCCTCATTCAGTGCTGTCCTTGTCTGAATGACGGCCTCCGGATTTGCCTCTACTGCTACAGCAGAATACTCATCACTTACATAAGTCAGTGTTGTGCCAAAGAATCTCTCAATCGGGTCATCGCAAGTAATGGTGAAACGAGTCTTCATCAGCGGTGCCTTAATAGACCAGACCGGAGTGCTTTCTACTGTCTTCGTCTCTGACTTCGTATCATAGTCTTTGGATGTATTATTCCAAACCGCAGTATTCCAGGAAAGTGAAAATTGTCTGTTAATCAAATCCTTGATACCACTGATTTTATAATAAGACATTTCATTGGTCAAAGCTGTAACGCTGAGTGTATGGCATGATTCACAATCCGGGCTGTAACTGATATCACTTACCTGAAGGGGTTTATAATCAACCACATAAACAAAATGTTTCTTCAGGCCGGCTGAATCAATCATATAGCCACCCGGTTGAACATTGGTCAACAACGTCTGATTGCCTGAAACCTGTACATCAGCAGGAGAGACAGGAACAGCAGAGGATTGATTTTGATCAAAACGACTCCAGGTCCATAAGGATGGACTACCGGTTGTAAAGTATAACTGAGCACTGATCATTCCATCAAAAACATAGACAAAATCCAGGCCTGAACTGATATTTGGTTGATAGGAATACGGATTACCGTTGGCACCGATTGTTGCCGAAAACTGAGCCATGCACACTTTTATGGTGAACAACCCCATCAATAAAAGGCATATTATTCTTTGCATAATTCTGTTTTGGTCGAAAAATCCATCAAAGATACGCTTTCTTCCCGAAAAATCATGTATTTTTGTTGAATCTAAACATCCGATCAAATGGAAAAAAACAAAAAAAACATACTTATTCTGTTCCTTCTTTTGTTTATGTTCTCCTTTGATCTTGTTGCTCAAAACAAGAACGTACCAGTTGTCAAGCTGTTTGAAAAAGAATATTATAAATACGATGTAAAA
>JALNXZ010000087.1 GCA_023230125.1 Bacteroidales bacterium
TTGAACTCTTCACCTGGGAAAAGCTGGACTACGTGGAAAAAATCAAGAAAGTGCTGGGCATCCATTAATCCCAACATGACTCTATATCAAAGATAGGAGTATGAAAAAAAGAGATACTGTTTTAAATCCAAATAAAACAGTATCTCTTTTTTAGATGTTTCAACAGGATGAAAAAATAAAAGCACTGATTATAAAGCATGCCGGAGCCATAGTACGTAAGAATTGACGAAAACAGGAATGTGCACCAGACCTGAACCCGGATGGCCGTCTAGTTCTCTCCATAAAAACATTGCTAAAATGCAATAGTTCCACTTATATTTACAATGCGTATGATATCTTTGCTCTCAGGGTTGAATATAATAAGCCCATCTCTGAAATATTTAATAAGCCCTCCGCCAAAATCTCCGGTAACATACACAATTTTATTGTTTTGTATCGCATAGACAGCATCACGCATGGCCACATAGAGAATATTATTAGTAGGATCAACTGTCATTGATTTAATATCATTCTCTTTTTGAAATCCGGCAACTAAATTTAAGGTATTGCTCTTGGGAGAAAAGGAAAAAATGCCGCTTCCGATAGCCAAATAGAGAGAATCGTTCATTTCAACCGCTGTAGTGATAGGCTTTGGGGATACTAAAAGCTGTTTGTATTTTGCGCCTTTAGCAAAAACGTAGAGCCTATACTGCTTGTCGCTCCTGTTACGGTCGAACAGATACATCACCTCTTTGCCTGCGGCTAATCCCATGTCGGAGGTTGGTAGTTGAACAAGCTGAATGAGTTTGCCTAATGTATCCATATAGCACAATGAGTTGTTTTTTACAACCATCAAAATTCCGGTAGATGTATATCCGTAAGAACTGACCGAACCATTTGCATCTAGCCCGAGTTTTTTTATGCCACCCCAGCCTAACTGATACATTTTATTACCCGTGGAAAGGGTAATGTATCTATCGGGTGAAACGTCAATACCATTGACAAAACCTTCGTTTTTCATGGAAGCATCCAGCATATTCTTACTTAGCATGATTTCATAACGCAAGTTGTTTTTTTGTTGGGCCATGGTTGTTTGCGTGAGAAGTAAACAGAAAAATAAGAGCGATATGGAAATGTTTTTTTTCATGGCTTCATTTTTTTCATCATAATATTGCATTAATAGCTCTCTCCTTCCAATCTTTCGGTGTCAATTCTATTATTGTTTTATAATTTGGGAAAAGAGTTTTTGCTCCTTCATGTATTACTTCAAAATTCTTATCCTGGATACCACCCATCACATTATCTTTCAGATTTTCGTAATTAGCTTTTACGGTTTTTACTCCGGCTTCGTACAGCGCGTTGGATGACAGTTTGCGTAAGTCCATTTGTCCCGTCTCTTCCATTTTTGCCATATTGCCGCTAACAGCCGCATCGGAAGCATCTTTAAGGTAAGATATGGTGTTATTTTTAATACCCACCATATACCTGCCGGCCAATGCTGCAACCCTTCCTCCTTCGAAAGTTTCAATCTTATTGATTGCATCGTCCAAATATTTGTCCGGTCCGTTTGCTTCAGGCACGTATGGGGTTTCTTCCATTTTATAACTATTGGATGGAACCTGAGCCCACGCATTATAATCCCAGGTAATCCCAATTCCCCTTTTTTTAAGGTTTTGCCGTTCCCTCTCTTCCATGGTCATAGGAGCACTGCCACTCTCTAATGATTTGAATTGCATGTTGGATGTTGACAATGATTTGAACTGAAGATTGTTTGCGTCATTCAGTCGTTTATACGATTGCATCATCTTTTCATACTTTACCTGTGCTATCGAATCGTTGATTCGTTTTTCTTCTGCCGCTCTTTGAGCCATAAGTGCTGCTTGTTGCCGTTGTTGTTCAATAGCCTGTTCATTGTTTTGTGAGTTGTCATTGAACAGAAGACTGAAAAAAGCACTTGCAAGGCTGGTTGCAAGCTGCATTTTTATACTTTGCTCCGTACTAACACCAAATAAAGAGGAAGATAAGGAGGTAGTTGGTGAATTGTAATACTTACACCATGTCTTATGGCTTCCATTCATGGCACCACACTCAACACACTGAGCTCCGCTAACAGCAGGAACTTGACTCACACCATATATACTTACAAACAATAACAGGGCAGACAAATAATATTTTATTTTCGTTTTCATGGCTTCTTTGACTCTAAATCTTGGTTTGAATGATATTCCCATTCATAAATTTTATCCTGTGCCGCACGGGCATCGGGTGCATCGGGGTCAAACAATAGGTATTTTTTCATGTTTGTAATGGCTCTTTCAAAATCTTGTTTTTCAGCAAAAAGCAATGCCATATTGAAATATGCCGCCGGATAAGCAACAGGGTTAATTGCTAAAGCCTTTTTATATGCATCAATCGCTTGTTTATATAATTTGTCATTGGTTAAAGAATTTGCCTGTACAATATATTTTCGTTGTTCTTCAGAAACAACGGGTTTTATGTCCATTTTCCTGTATTTGTCAAGCTGAATGCTGAATTGGATACTATCGGCGATATCAGTTAAATGATCATTACGGTAACGTTGCAGGATATAATACATATTTTCTGCAAAATACCGTGCTTTTTCTTTGTTGCTATTATCCATATAATCGAATTCAAAATTCTGTACTGCAATCTTATCTGAATTGCCCCAAAGTTTGCTTACATAAATGCTCACCCCAAAATAGATATAAGAAAGTTGGAGTTCAATATTTTTATTTTCAATAACATCTCTGTAATAAAACATTATACCGGCCTTGGTCTCAACTCTATTATTGAAAAATTTAAGCCGTTCCGATCCTGAATGTTGGTATCCGTCCTTTTCATGAAAAGAAATAAAACACTTCTCAATATGTTGATTCATATTGTTGATTAAGTCGTCCATATCATACTGGCGTAGAGGTGGCGAATATGTTTTTTTGACAGAAAACGTACCGTTGTTCTTCATTTTTCCTTCATCTATTTGAGCCTGAACATGAAAAGTGAACAGCAAGGCTGTGAATAATACCAAGAATCGAGTAGTTCTAAGTAACTTTTTCATAATGATAAGTTGTTATTTCCCAATTTCTGCTTCCCACTCATAAATCTTATCCTGTGCAGCCCGCGCATCTTCTGCTTCGGGAACCAACATCAGGTATTTTTTCATATTGAATATAGCATACTGGTAATCCTTAATTTGTGCAGCTAATAAAGCCATATTATTATAAGCTGAAGGATATGAAAGTGGATTTACATTTATTGCTTTTTTGTAAAGATTCAAAGCTTCCTGGTATTCTTTTTTTTCGTTTTTACTATTTGCCTGTACAATGTATTTGCGTTGTTCCTCGGTGATGGTCGGCTTCTCACTTAACGCTTTGTAGTTTGCGGCTATTGTCTGAAATACTGCTAATTCTTTGACATTGGCTTCTGAGGTATATATGTGATGCAAAGCTGAAATTAATTGATGGATTTCTCTTATATGTTTTTTCTCCCAACTTACTATAATTAAGGAGTCGCTTATAATTATTCTATCGTAATTGGCATTTGAGTCATAAGTTATACTGCCTGGAACTAACCTAACAGATATAATCTGTTCCTTTTTTGCTTTGAGAATAAGGTTGTAATTATCTAAATTTGTTGCTTCAATAACTTTTATCCAATTCCATCCTTTTTTCGGATCGTTATAGGAAAACGACAACTTGTTATCTTTATCATTCAGAATTTTCAGAATTTCCGTTTTCAGCCGGTCAGGTGAATTTACAATACTCTTTTCCTGCGCATAGGTATTCAGGCATATCAATGTCAGAAACAGGATATTTATACGTTGGATTGTTTTCATAGCATCTTTATTTAAATAGGGTTATTTAATTTCTGCTTCCCATTCATAAATCTTATCCTGCGCTGCCCGTGCATCCTCTGCTTCTGGAACCAACATCAGATATTTTTTCATTCGGTTAATTGCCGAATCATATTGACCAACCAATGCTAAAAGCAGAGCCTCATTATTATATACCATAGGGTTTGTCGGGTTCATGGCAATTGCTTTTTCATATAATTCGATGGCTCTGTTATAATTCTTTGATTGAACCATTGCATTGGCCTGCACAATATACCGACGCTCTTCTTCTGATATGGCAGGTTTCACTTTGAGTGCCCGGTATTGAACAGCAAGAGAGTCAAATTGTTTGCCTCCTTTTACACTCACCAACTCTTTCATGTGCTGAAAGTAAATCAGATCATCTGCAAATTTTTTTGCATATTCCAAGTCCTTAAATCTCCAATACAAATTTAAGTTCAGCAGTTCCATTATAACGGACTTTGGTCCCCAGTGGTAAGAATCTTCGGAAATCTCAATCTTTTGTTTGTCGGCACACAAGAAGGTGTATTTTTTCTTTTTCGAAAGGTTAAACGACACGCTGTCGGGTGTCACAATCAGACCTTTGTCTTCGGGTAAAGGACCGTACTGATGCATCACATTTTTGCGAATAGTTTCACACCAAGAAATATAATTTAGCATTTCTGAGAACTCTTTTTTTATGGAGTCCAATTCGTCAATAGTAGTGTGCCTGAGCGTGCCGCTATATATAGTTTGAGCAGAGGCAGATTCCGCTGTGCAGTATGCCAACATTACACAAAGAAGTAAATGCCAGAGTTTTTTCATTTTTATTATTATTAGAGTTTACGTGCTGACTCCGCACTTTTGATTTGATACTAAACCACATAGGTTCCATCAGGTAATTATGGCTAACCCATTTTGTGTTTCTCAGTCGAAAAATGATTGATCCAAAGATATTATTTATTTCTATTTGAGGTAACTATTGTTCGACTAAAATATAGTTTCACAAAAATATCTTCTGCAATGCCCATTGTATGAGCATCCTTTTTGTTTTCTTAAAAGCAACCCCTCTTTTAAGAGCAGCAGGAACTCTACAAGATCGTGATGAAACGGGATATTTTATAAGCTTTTCTTTTGATGGGTGTCCCATTGACGAAAACAGGAAGCATGCCGGAACATAGTACGTAAGAATTGACGAATAAACAACAACGCAAAGATTTGCACCCTCTCGAAACCTCTCTATATTTGGCCTTGTTCAATCTGTATGACAATCCGCTCAATCATGAAATCCTCCATCGTCGGATGATAGTCCGACTTCAGGTCTTCCCCGAAAATCTTTGCAACACCTTGCCATAATGTAGCTGCAAAAGAACCTCTATAAGCACGTATCAATTCATAAGGGGAAGAATTGCATTCGCGATTAATCAGTTTCAACAATATTTTTCCTTGGCTGTAAGTCATTTTTCTCAAAACGGGTTCATACTCCTTCACAAGATCTTTTTCCATTTGACGAAGATGCTTCGCACGGGCTCTCTCATCAGGAATGGTTTCCAAATAGCCCATGGTCTCGTATAAAGTATAATAAACAACCTTGGAAAGCGGGTAAACCTTCTTGACATCCCTTACCAGTTTCCAATAGTATTTTTCATCCCTTTGACTTCTGAACATTTCCTTTGGAAACACGAAAGCAGAAGTCAGATAGCCCATGGGTATCGTATCACCACTTTCTATTACTGCATAAGTCGTTTTTCCCGGCTTGTTCATTGGTATCATACCCCTCACTTCCTGATATTTTTCCGGAGTAGGTGTTGTTGGATTTTGCTGGGCGAATAGGCTGACAAAACAAAAAGCAATCAATGATAAGGAATATAAACGTTTCCGCTTCATGTGAACATTCTTCTATGAGATACAAAAGTACAGTTTTTTCTTCTTTGAGGTTCGCTCTTTGATCCATTTTACTTTTATTAATCATCCAGGTTCAATGATTGTTTTTATTTTATCTTTCTTTTATATTATTTTATTATTATTTTTGTGCAATTTTAAAAACACATGAAGCGTATTATAATACTGTTTTTATTCGTTTTATACTGCACAAGTAATAATAGCTATTGCAGAAACGAGATTTTTACCGGAGCATCCTGCCAAAAAGATGGAAGAAGCATGGCTTTAGGTGGAGGGATGATGGGAATTGAGCAGTCTGATTCTTCTGCCATCTTCCTGAACTGCCAACTACCCTACAACCTCCGTGAACTTTCGATTAAAAGCATCAAGCTGACCAATCCGACAAAATGGATGAAGTTGGATGTGTTTTGGGCACAGACAGGGGATGCCGTTTTCCTGGAAAACTATCTGTCATTGGGAGCATCCCGTTATTTGTCAGGATCTTTCATGCTGGGAATAAAAGCCGGTTATTATCATTATTCCCTGATCAGCGATGAAAAAGGAGGTACACTCCTTTCAGAAATCAATTGCAGTTACAAACTCTATGAGAACTTTAAAATTGACATTTATATTTTCAACCCGACAGGTTCAAAAATAAACAAAGGGGAAAATGACATTCCATTGTATCAGTCATTCCATATAGGAGGATTATTTTCCAACACAGAAAAGGCAGAGTGGCTGTTTGAAATCGAAAAAGTACAACAGGAGAAACTGATCTGGCATCTGGGTTTTGAATACGCAGTATGGGACACTTTTATCCTCAGGACGGGATTGTCAGCCAATCCGTTAAAGCCATCATGGGGCATTGGTGGCAAGTTCCACCGATTAAAATATTCATTGGGTGGAAATGTACATCCGGTGCTTGGTTTAAGCTCTTGTTTCACGATAAGTTACAACTGGTAAACGGCAGGAGTTTCAAAAGATGAAAATCATCAATCGCATCATCCTGACAAGTGCCCTGATCTCCGGATATCAAGG